>JBFKGB010000173.1:0-7373 GCA_041633535.1 Euzebya sp.
CCTACGAGATCCACGGCGACGGGCCGCGCGTCACCGTGCTGCTGCACGGGCTGCTGCTGGACGCCGGGGTCAACCGGGCGCTGGCCCGCGCACTGGCCAAGGACGGCAACCGGGTGGTCCTGCTGGACCTGCTGGGGCACGGGCGGTCCGACAAGCCCCGCCGCGCCAGCGCCCACCGCATGGACTTCTACGCCGAGCAGGTCGTCGGGCTGCTGGACCACCTGGAGCTCGACGAGGCCGTCGTCGGCGGCGTGTCCCTGGGCGCCGACGTCGCGCTCATGACCGCGGACCTGCACCCGGACCGGACACGGGCGCTGATCCTCGAGATGCCGGTGCTGGAGAACGCCACCCCCTTCGCCGCCCTGCTGTTCGTCCCCGTCCTGCTGGGCATGCACTACGGCGGGCCGCTGGCCCGCTGGGGCACCCAGCTGATGGGCCGGCTGCCCCGCACGGGGGTCGAGACCATCGACTCGTTCATGGGTGCCGCGTCGCTGCACCCCGAGGAGATCAAGTCGGTGCTGCACGGCATCCTCATGGGGCCGCTGGGACCGACGGAGGACGAGCGGAAGGCCATGGAGGTGCCGGCGCTGGTCATCGGTCACAACGGCGACCCGCTGCACCCCCACACCGACGCGGCCCGTCTGGCCCGTCAGCTACCGCACGGCACGCTGCTGCAGGCCCGCTCGATGGCCGAGCTGCGGTTCCGGCCCGAACGTCTGACCGACGAGATCATCCGCTTCGTCGACACCGCCTGGGCCGCTCGCCTGGTCGGCGACGGCGGCGTGACCGAGGCCGGCGGCCGCTGACCACCCGCCCCGCCGTGAGGTCGTGATGAGCACGAGCCACCATGGTGGGTTTTGATCACCCAGGACGTCAGACGCCGCGGCGGCTGTCCGTGACGGCAGCGACCAGGTCGTCGGGGCCGTCGACGGTGACCCGGGCCGCCGAGCGGCCGGTCGTGAACAGCAGCAGCTCGCCGACGGGGCCGGTCACGGTGACCGTGCGGGCGGGGTCGGGGTCGCTGGCCTTCCGGGCCAGCCTGCCGCCCAGCGTGTAGGTCCGGGTCCGGTCGCCGTCGGTCAGCGCGATCGCGCCGTCGGCCGTGACGCCACCGAGGGTCTGCAGCGCGAACCGGCCGACGGACTCCCACAGGATCTTCGCGATCCGCGGGTCGCCGGTGCCATCGTCAGGGGTCAGGTCGGCTGCCGAGCCGTTGCTGCTCGCCGCACCGCCGCGCCGGATGTCCTCGGCGTGGATGTAGTCCTCGCCGACCTGGACCCGGCCGATGACGCCCTTGGTCACCAGGGTCGGAGGGCCCTCGCGGAGCTGCCGGACCAGCGTCTGTCGTCCCTTCTGCTTGCGCGCCCGCATCCGCTTCTCGTGCAGCCATGCCAGCGGCGGGATCAGCAGACC
This sequence comes from Euzebya sp., assembly GCA_041633535.1. GTDB lineage: Bacteria > Actinomycetota > Nitriliruptoria > Euzebyales > Euzebyaceae > Euzebya. Next base: position 1,414 of record JBFKGB010000173.1, read on the forward strand.
GGCAGAGGCCCACGGCTCGCGCTCGCGCACCAGCAGGTGGGCGCACATGTCGCCGGCGTCCCACCCGTCGCACAGGGTCTCGGCGGCCCACTGCTCGTCGCTCAGCCCCTCGAGGAGGGTCACCAGTGTCGTGCGCTGCAGCTCTACGGGATCCATTCCGACATCATTGCCCGGCTTCGTGGCGCAGCAACCAGTGCTTCACGTCCAGGCCGTAGTAGTAGCCGCCCAGGCTGCCGTCGGTCCGCACGGCGCGGTGACACGGCACGAACGGTGCGATCAGGTTGCGCCCGCAGGCGCTGCCCACCGCGCGGGTCGCGGTCGGGCGACCGACGTCCGTCGCGAGCTGGCCGTAGGTCGCCGTGCTGCCGGCGGGCACACGACGCAGCGACGCCCACACCTGCTGCTGGAACTCGGTGCCCGGCTGGTCCAGGGGGACGTCGTCGAGCGCCGTCAGGTCCCCCGCCAGGTAGCGGTCCACCGCGGTGGCCAGCGGGCCCCCCTCACCACCGTCGGGCGGGACGTCCGGCAGGTCCAGACGGGCCGTCAGCTCGGCGGGGTCCTCGGTGAAGCCGGCGGCCCGGACGACGTGGTCGGCGGTGGCGATGACGACCAGCGGGAGGGTGGGGGTCTGGCGGCGCAGCGTGTACATCAGCGGTCCTCGTCGGTCGTGGCGGGGGCAGGCGGCGTGGTGTCGACCGGCGGCGGGGTGTCGACCGGCGGCGGGGTGTCGAGCGGTGGCGTCGGGGTGTCCAGGTGGTGGTGCCACAGCAGCAGGGCCGCGTAGCCCCGCCACGGACGCCAGCGCTCGGCCAGCGCGTCCAGCTGGGCGGTCGAGGGGTCGGTACCGGTCAGACCGCCCACTGCCCGCCGCAGCGCCAGGTCGCCGGTGGGCCAGGCGTCGGGGTGGCGCAGGACGACCAGCGCGATGCTGTGCGCGGTCCACGGGCCGATGCCGGGCAGCGCCAGCAGCGCCTCGACGGTCGTCGTCACATCCGCGGAGGGGCGCAGGTCCAGCCCCTCGGCGTGGGCGGTCGCCAGCGCCCGCAGCGCCCGTGCCCGCTGGCCGGGGATGCCCAGCAGCGTCTCGAGCGGCGCCTGGGCGAGCGTCTCGGCCGCGGGGATGCCGGGGGCCTCGCTGAGGGCGGCCAGACGTCCCATGAGGGTCGTCGCGCCCTTCGCCGAGACCTGCTGGCCGAGCACGACGCGCACCGCACCCTCGAACGGGCTCGCGGCACCGGGGATGCGGGTGCCCGGTCGTCGGCGCAGGATCGGCCCCAGCAGGGGGTCCTGGCCAAGGTCGCGCCGGACGGCGTCGACGTCGGCGTCGGTGTCGAAGCAGTGGCGCGCGAGGGCGACAGCAGGACGCAGGTCCAGCGACCCGTCGTCGGGGAGGGTCGTGGAGACCGTCAGGCCGTCGGGGTGTGGTCGCATCGTGATGGTCGCGTCGTCGCCCTGGCGGACCCAGCGGTGGCCGTCCACGTCGTCGCGCGAGGGGACGGCGTGCAGGGCCGCCCACGACAGCACCGCGCCGCCGTCGAAGGGGTGTCGGACCGGCAGGGTGAGGGTGACCGTGCCGGCCTGGGTGTCCGGGGTGCTGGTCCGGGCACGGCGGACCGCGGTGGGAGTCGTCTGGAAGGCCTCGCGGAAGCTGTCGTTGAACTGCCGCACGCTGCCGAAGCCCGCGGCGTGGGCGACCCGGGTCAGGGGCAGGTCGGTCTGGTCGACCAGCATCCGCGCCAGCCTGACCCGTCGGGTCCGCGACAGGGCCGCAGGACCGGCACCGTAGGTGGTGGTCAGCACGCGCTGCAGCTGGCGGGGGCTCAGGTGCACGGCCTGCGCCAGCGCCCCGACGCCGTCGTCGCCGACCCCGGCGTCGATGAGCTGCAGCGCACGGGCCGCGGTCTCGGATGCCGGGTCGGTGCCCGGCGCGTCGGGGGCGAGCTCGGGACGGCAGCGCCGACACGCCCGCAGGCCGTCGCCCTGGGCGGCGGCGGGGGAGGGGAAGAACCGCACGTTGGGACGCAGCGGGGTCCGCGCCGGGCAGGAGGGGCGACAGTAGATCCCCGTCGTCAGGACACCGGTGATGAACCGCCCGTCGAACCGCCGGTCGCGTGAGGCGACGGCGGCGTAGCACGCCTCGAAGTCGGTGTGGTCGAACACAGCCCTGAGTCTGTCACCCCAACATGCAGGGGGCTGGCGGAGATCGGACATGACGGTCCTGCCGGCGCTCGTCGCGCCCAGCCCCTCCCTGCCCCCCGTTCTCCGCCCCCTCGATCCCCTCCAACCCCTCCCCCTTCCCCACCCCCTCCCGCTCGTGAACGACTCTTCAGTCCACGCCGGTGACTCCACATCAGGAGGGTGGGGACGGCGTCCTCGCAGGTCCTGGCCCTGCGGTCCCTCGTGCGTGACTCGACGCCAGTTCGGGGCAACCCCGGTGAGGAGTCGTCCACGAGGGAGGGGTCGGCGAGGGGGAGGGCGGGGAGTGTGGGCACATGACTCCAACTGCGCTCGTCGTCGGCGGCGGACACAACGGTCTGGTCGCGGCCTGCTACCTGGCCCGGGCCGGGATCGAGGTGACCGTCCTGGAGCAGTCGCACAAGCCGGGTGGCGGGTCCCGGACCGACGAGACGGTGCCCGGCTACCGGTTCGACACCCACTCCGCGGCGCACAACATCATCAACATGACCGACATCCCCGAGGAGCTCGGCCTGACCGAGATGGGGTTGCGGTACGTCGAGATGGACCCGTTCGCCGTGTCGATCACCGAGTCGGGGCAGACCATCAGGTTCTGGCGCGACCTGGACCGGACCGTCGAGTCGATCCGCGCCGTCGCCCCCGATGACGCCGAGGCCTACCGCCGGTTCGTCCACGACGCCTGGCCGATCGTCGAGCTGGCCGTCACCGGGGTCAACGCCGGGGCCGGCCTGAAGCGGCAGCTGCAGATGCTCCCGGACCGGACCATCCCGCTGTTCAAGGCGCTGTCGCGGTACGGCGGGCTGCGCGGCCTGGTCTCGACCCTCACGATGCCCTACGGCGCGATGCTGCGCAGCTACCTGTCCACCGACGACGTCCTGGCGCCGATCGGTGCCTTCGCCGCCCACGGCAACGCCAGCCCCATCGACTTCGGCACCGCGTTCTCGGCCATCTGGCAGGCCGTCTACCACCGGCACGGTCAGTGGCACGCCATCGGCGGGGCCCAGGGGCTGACCGACGCCCTGGTCGCCCGGCTGACCCAGCTGGGTGGGACCGTGCGGTGTGACGCGGCGGTGACGCGGATCGTGCAGCGCGACGGCTCGGTGCAGGGCGTCGAGCTGGAGGACGGCGAGCGCATCGGCGCCCACGTCGTCGTCAGCGCGCTGGACCCCCGGGTGGCCATGCTGGACCTGCTGGACCCGCCCCTCACCGGTGACGTCGCCGACCGGCTGCGGGTCACCCACAACGGCAACGCCGTGCAGATGGTCGTGCACGTCGCGACCGACCGGCTGCCGGCCTACCGCGACGCCCAGCCCGCCGACTACACCGGGCTGCAGAGCTTCGTGGACTCCTTCGAGTCCCTCGAGCGGGCATTCGCCGCAGCCCAGGACCGACGGCTGCCGGAGGACCCGGTGCCCACCTACGCCTTCACGACCAGCGCGCTGGACGACACGCTGGCCCCGCAGGGCCACCACACGGTCTACCTGGCCTGCCCGGCAGCGCCGGCAGAGGTCCGCGGCGGGTGGGAGGCCTGCAAGGAGGCGTTCACCGAGCGGATGATCGACACCGTCGAGCGTCGCGCCCCAGGCTTCCGTGACTCGATCCAGGGGATCAGCATCCGGACGCCCGAGATGATGCAGGCCGAGCTGCGGTGGCGTGGCGCACACCCCATGTACCTGGACCTCTCGCTGGACCAGATCGCCCTGACCCGGCCGACGGCCGCGCTGGGCGACCACACCACCCCGGTGCGCGGGCTGTTCCTGTCGGGTGCGGGCACCGCGCCCGTCGGTGGCATCGCCGGCACGCCGGGTCGTGCGGCAGCGAAGGCGGTCCTGCGCCGGCACGGCCGGCCCTGAGGGACCGGCCGTCCGGACGGGGTGGCCGGACACGCGACCCTCGGCTACTCTGACGAACCCACAGGGGCCCTTAGCTCAGCTGGATAGAGCATCTGTCTACGGAACAGAAGGCCGGGGGTTCGAATCCCTCAGGGCCCGCAAGTACGGAAACCCCCTCCTCGCGAGGGGGTTTCGTCGTTCGTCGGGGGGATCAGCTGCCCGCGCGGCGGACCAGCCAGATGCAGCCGGCCGTCATCCCCACGCCGGCCAGCAGCACGGTGGTCGAGAGGTTGAACACCTCGGGGGCGATCTCGTAGGCGACCTGGGCGCTGACCAGGGCGGCCAGCAGCGCAGCGGTCACGGCCTCGCCGCGGGTGCGACGCAGCGCCGACCCGACCGCGACGGCGATGAGCCCCAGCAGCAGCCCGCCGACCAGCGGCAGCCGACCGTCGGTGGCCAGCACCGCCTCGACCGAGCCCAGCAGCAGCACCATCGTGGTGGCGAAGGTGATCCTGGAGGGGATGCTGACGGCCAGCAGCCCGGCCGCCGCCGACAGACCGACGATGGTGACCGAGGCCGCGCGCAGCGGGTCGCCCAGCGGGACCAGGCTGGCCAGGCTGAAGGCGGCCACGGCGGCGCTGAGGACCGTCCCGGCCAGCAGGCTGTCGCGGCCGGTGCGGTGGGCCGCAGCACCGCACATGGCGGTCGTCGCCAGCGAGGCGGCCAGCAGGGCCAGGAACGCACGGCCACCGCTGACGACGTCGGTGCCGATGTAGATCGTGAAGGCCGCGGCGATGCCGGTCATCCACCACAGTGCGCCGGACAGGTTGGCGGCCAGCCGGTCGTCGCCGTCGTGGTCCAGCCCACCGACGGAGGCCGCGGCCACACCCAGGACGGCGGTCGCCAGGACCAGCAGGGCCACCAGGGCGCCGTCGGACAGGGTGGACCAGAAGTCCCAGGTGACGGCGACCACACCCACCAGCGTGGTCAGACCCCCTCCCCATCCCAGGGCCTCTGCGGCGCTGGGCAGCCTGGACCGCCGCGGCTGGGTCGGCGGCTGCTGGGCGCTCCACGAGGGGTCCCGCGGCGGCCACGGCGGCGGGGAGGGGGCGGACGGCTGGTCGGTGTGCGGTGTGGTGTTCATGTCCTCACCGTGACCGCGGCCGCCGCCGCGCGGATCAGGGCCCTCCCCCCACCTGACCCTGAGACACCCTGAGGCCGCCCGCCTCTCCCTGCGAGTGACCCGGCCGCCGTTGCGAGTGACCCGGCCGCCGTTGCGAGTGACCCAGCCCCCGCTGCGAGTGACCCGGCCGCCGTTGCGAGTGACCAATCACGCGTGCCCGCGGCCGTCACATCGTCCTCACCAGGCCACTCAGCCCACGGTGGGCATCCCTCCCCTCAACCGGATGGTCACTCGCACGGGCTGGGTGGTCACTCGCACGGGCTGGGTGGTCACTCGCAACGGCGGCTGGGTCACTCGCACGGGGTGGGTGGTCACTCGCACGGGGGGAGGGGGAGAGCGCGCTACTCGGCGTCGTCCATGTGCTTGGTCGCCTCGCGGATCGACATGGGGCTCAGGCGCTCGCCGTTGATCTCGAGGAACTTGCGGACCGCCAGTGGGTCGGTGCGGGCGTACTGCCGCAGGGACCAGCCGATGGCCTTGCGGATGAAGAAGTCCTTGTCCTCGGACCGCTGCAGGCAGTAGGTGAACAGCCGCTCGGCGTCGGTCTCCTCCTTGGCGGCCAGCTGGAACAGCAGCGCCGTCCGGGCCACCCACAGGTTGTCGGCGGTGATCCAGGAGTCCATGACCTCCACGGTCCCCTGCGCCCGCACGAACGGGCCGATCACCCCGCCCGCCAGGACGTCGACGGTGTCCCACCACGACCGGGTGACGACCAGCTCGCGGGCGACCTCCATGAACCCGGGGTCCAG
>JBFKGB010000174.1:0-7353 GCA_041633535.1 Euzebya sp.
CGGGGCGGACCGTCCTGATCGTCACCAGCGACCACGGGGGTGGCGCCCCGCCCAACAGCCACCGCTACGCCCAGGCCTCGGAGAACCACACCATCCCCGTGATCGTGAGGGGGGTGGGCGTGCCCGCCGGCGCGGACCTGTACGTCGACAACCCGCACCGTGTCGACCCGGGAGAGACCCACCCCTCCTACACCGACCCCGAGCAGCCGATCCGCAACGGCGACACCGGGACGCTGGCGCTGGACCTGCTGGGCCTGCCCCCGATCGCCGGTTCGCTGATGGACGACCCCCTGCGGGTGGCCCCGTCGGACGGACCGCCGGTCGCCCGGCCGCCGGCGGCCACGTCGGTCGACGGCCCGCCACCACCACAGGGCACCGTCGCCGTCCGGGTGGCGTCGTGGACCGACGACGTCGAGGAGGTCGACGGGCGCATGTACCTGGACAGCTCCGACCTGGAGCTTGTCGACGACGCCTCCTACGCCGGGCGTCAGACCGTCGGGCTGCGGGTCCGCGGCGTCGCGGTCCCCCAGGGCGCCCGGATCGTCGCGGCGCACCTGGAGCTGGTCGTCGACGAGGCGACCGCGGGCCCGACGTCGCTGCAGGTGCGGGCGCAGGCCGCCGACCACGCGCCACCGTTCACGACCGCGACCGCCGACCTGACGACGCGCACCCTGGCCCGCGCAGCCGTCCGGTGGCCCGACGTCCCGGCCTGGTCGACGGTCGGGGCGCTGCAGCGCACCCCTGACCTTGCGACCGTGGTCCAGGAGGTCGTCGACCGGCGGGGGTGGACGGCCGGCAACAGCCTGGTGCTGGTGGTCAGCGGAACCGGCAGCCGCGTCGCCAGGTCCGCCGACAGCCATCCCGACGACGCGCCACGGCTGGTCATCGACTACGCCACCCGTTGACGGGGTAGGGCACGACGGATGTTCCTCTTCTTCTCAAACCGCCTCGGCTGTGGCGGCTCGATCCTGGTGTCGGTCCTGGCCTCGATCGTCCTGTTCCTGATCCTGCGGGCCTTGTAGCAGCGGTAGGGTCAGCCCCATGGGGCTGTTCAAGCGGAAGCGGCGCGAGCCGGTCGTCCACCCTGTCGGTGTCTGGCGGATCCACTGCGCGGCAGACCAGCCGTCCGTCGTCGCCCGGCTGCAGGCCTACGCCGACCTGGGCGGCAGCGGGGACCCCGTCGAGCTGCAGCTGGACACCGCGGAGGGGTGGGCCACCGTCGTGCTGCGCGGGCCGCTGCACCCGTGGGCGCCCCACCAGCTGGCCATGTGGCTGCTGGACGGCCCCGACGCCCGGGTGGTCATGGTCGCTGAGCCCGCCGGTACGCGGCCGGGCTACTGGCTGGTCGACGACGCCCACGACTCGTGGATGTCGGGCTACGACGACACCGGCACCGCGGTGACCGTCGACGTGCCTTCCAACGAGGTGGTTCGTGGCGACGCCCTGGACCACCCGCCCCGGACCGCGACCGAGGTGCTGCGCGCGTTCGGCGTGCCAGCCGGCCTGTGGACCACGACGGGGACGGTCGGCATCGCGCTGACGCTCGAGGACCCGCAGCACGACCTGAACCCCACGCTGGAGGCCACCCACACCACCCGTGACGGCATGGCGCAGGACGGGTACTTCCCGTACTGAGGGATTCCCCGTAGTTGGCGCAGGAGGCGCCTGGCCCGCCGTTTTCGACCACTTGGTGCGGGACGGCGGTGCGGTGGGTTCCTGGGCCGTCGTTTTCGACCACTTGGTGCGGGACGGCGGTGCGGTGGGTTCCGGGTCCGTCGTTTTCGACCACTTGGTGCATGAGGCCGGTGCGGCGGGTTCCTGGACCGCCGTCTCCGCACAACTGGCGCAAGACGGCCGCGCAGGCCAGGGGGTATCGGGCCATCCCAGAGGGGCACGACGTGACGTCGACCCACTCTGGTGGCGGCTCAGACCGTAAGGCCGAGCCGTGCTGGGATTACGGGACAACGCTCAGTGGCTACCGTGGGGCGGATGATCGACACCACCGCGCTGTTCGTCCACGTCCTGGCCGCCATGGGGATGGTCGGGGGCGGCCTGACCCAGGTCCTGGCAGGGGCCCGGCTGCGTCGCGCCGACACGCCCCAGCAGATCGCCGAGTGGGCGTCCTTCACACGCACGGCCGGCCTGGTCATCGCCGGGTCCGCCGTGCTGTCCCTGCTGACCGGCGGCCACCTGGCCGGCGCGGTCTGGACCACCGAGACCTCCAGCGGCTTCTCCAACCCCTTCATCACCCTCGGCGCCGTCGCGCTGGTGCTGCTGGCCCCCGTCGGCCCGATGGTCGGCGGTGCGCAGCTGCGCCGGCTGGGTGCCGACGCCCATGGAGCCGGTGCGGCCGCCGATGACCTGCGTGCCCGCGCGGCAGCGCCGGGGCTGTGGGGTGCGGTGCACTCCCTGCTGGGCGTCTCCGTCGGGCTGGTCGCCGTCATGACCTACAAGCCGGGCTGGGTGGCGACCGCGGTCATCCTGCTGGGCACGTTCGCGCTGGGGTGGGCCGCCGGGGTGCTGGTCGCACGCCGCACCGCTGCCCCCGCCCGCGTCGAGGTCTGAGCGGTGGTCGAGCGGGCGCTGCACAGCGCGCTGCTGACGTTCCTGCTGCTCCTGCTGGCGGTCCCGGCCGCCAGGGCCGCGGAGGCTGACGGGCCGACCCTCACCTCGGCCCAGCCGGGCCCCGGCGATGAGGTCGAGACGATCGACCGGATCAGCCTGGCGTTCTCCGCCCCGCTGCAGGTCGACGGTGCCCACGCGATCCGGCTGAACGCCCCCGACGGCACCGCGCTGGCCGACGGCGTCCCCGAGGTCTTCGGCGACCTGGAGGTCAGCCTCCCGGTGGACGTGGCGCTGCGGGGCGACGGCACCTACACCGTGCAGTGGGTCGTCATCGCCGCCGACGGCACCCGCGTGGAGGACAGCTACACCATCGACGTCGTCGGCAGCGGTGTCCCGGCCACACGCCCCGGGGGTCCGCTGCCGATCGGGTCCGGGATCGTGCCACCGACCACCGAGGCCGACCTTGCCGGCAACCTGATCGGTCCCCTCTACCTGGGCGCGCTGGGCGTCATCGTCCTGGGCGGCATCATCACCGGGATCGTGCTGCTGCGTCGGCCGGGCCGGGGCCGCGACGACTTCGACCGGCAGCAGGGCACGACTGGCTGAACTCCCGTCCGGGGCTGTCGCACCGGACAATCGCACCGTATGATGCAGTTGAATACTGTTCAGCGGTGGGAGCGATGCGCGTGGTGGGAGGGGTTGGCCTCAGGACACCCACACGCCGGCGCGAGCGGGCAGCGCAGACCGTCGCGGGACTGACCGTGGTCGCGGTCCTCGCGCACCTGCTGCTGGGCCCCGCGGGCAGCCACACCGTCCTGGCCGGCGGCATGGTGCTGCTGGGGTTGGTGCTGATGACCTCCGCGGTGACCCTCCCAAGGGGTCGTGACACCCGTGCCGCCGTCGTCCCGCAGGCCGCCATGTCGACCCTGGTGATGCTGGCCGTCGTCGCCGACGTCGTCGTGCCACGCGCCGGGACGCCCTGGTGGATAACCGTCGCCGGGACCGTCGCCGGGCCCGTCATCATGGCGGGCCTGGTGGCCGCCGTCGTCCAGGGGCGCATGCGGATCGAGGACCTGCTGGATGCCGGGATGCTGGCGGTGACCACCACGTACCTGCTGTGGTGGTACCTGCCCGCGGTGTGGTCCGGACCGGGAGTCCGCTGGGCCCTGCTCACCCTGATCCTGAGCCACACCGCGGGCGCAGGCCTCATCCTGCTGTCCCGGCGGGCCTACCGGGTGCCGCTGAGTCGTCGGCTCGTCGCGGCGTGGCTGCTGGGGTTGGTCACCGCCGCCCTGACAGCGGGTGGGTCGGCCGCCCCGACCCTCGGCGGACAGCCCGTCACCGCGACGCTCCTGCTGCTGGCCGCCGGGTCGGCCGCCGTCGGCATTGCCATCGATGCCGTGCCCGTCCGGGTCCCGATCCCGCCCACTCGCAGCCTGGGGCAGCAGGTCGCCACCTGGGCACCGATGAGCATCATCGTGCTGACCTTCGCGTTGCACGCCGGGGTGGGCCGGGTCCCGCCGGGCGACGTGGCCGTGCCGGCGGTGCTGACCATGTTGGCCGCCCTGCTGCTGGTCACCCGCATCGCCCTGACGGTCCACGACCTGTCCGCGACGTCCGAGCGGTACCGGCTTCTGGCCTCGACCGACCCGCTGACGGGGCTGGCGAATCGTGCGGCGATGATGGAGTACCTGGACCAGGCGCTGCGGACGGCGACACCGTCGGTACCGGTCACGCTGCTGTTCTGCGACCTGGACCGGCTGAAGGTCATCAACGACTCCCTGGGGCACGGCGTCGGCGACCACGTGATCCGCACCGTCGCGCAGCGGTGGGCCAACGTCGTCGGGCCCGACGCCCTGCTGGTCAGGGTCGGCGGGGACGAGTTCGTCGTCGTGGTCGCGGCCCCCGAGGAGGAGGTCGACGACCTGGTGGACGCCCTGCACGCAAGCCTTGACGGCCCCATCCAGCTGGGCACCAAGCGGCTGTCGGTGCGGACCAGCACCGGCAGGGCCGTGGCCACCAGCGACCAGGTCGGCCCCGAGACGCTGCTGCGTGACGCCGACGCGGCCCTGTACCGCGCGAAGGAGGCCGGCGGCGGCACCACCCGCACCTTCGACACGCGGATCCGCGCGGACGCCCTGGACCGCCTGCACCTGGAGCAGGGGCTGCGGGCGGCGCTCGAGGACGACGACATCGACATCGCCCTGCAGCCCATCGTGGACCTGGCCACCGGTCGGGTGGTGTCCCTGGAGTCCCTGCTGCGCTGGCGCACCCCCGACGGCCGCGTGCAGGAGCCCGAGGAGGTCATCAGCGTGGCGGAGGAGACCGGGCTGATCATCCCCCTCGGCGACCTGCTGCTGCGTCGCTCCTGCGCCGCGCTGGCCGCGCTCCGCAGCGCCGGCTGGGACGACGTGACCATGGCGGTCAACACCTCGGTGTCACAGCTGCTGACCACCGGGTTCGTCGACCAGGTCAGCCGGGCGTTGCAGGCGGAGGCCCTTCCGACCGACGCGCTGGTGCTGGAGATGACCGAGACGGTGCTGCTGCAGACCGGGACCGCGACCTCTGCGGCGCTGGACGGCCTGATCGAGCTGGGCGTGGGCATCAGCATGGACGACTTCGGGACCGGCTACTCCTCGCTGAGCTACCTCAGCCGGCTGCACGTGGACCAGCTGAAGCTGGACCGCGGCTTCATGCTGGACGACGCCGCCGTGGGCACCGCCGTCCTGCGCGGCGTCCTCGACATCGCCGATGCGCTGGGCATCACCGTGGTGGCCGAGGGCGTCGAGACGTGCGCCCAGGCCGCCCGCGTCAGGGACATGGGCTGCGGCCTGGCCCAGGGGTTCGCCTACATGGTCGCCCAGCCCCTCGACGTGCTGGTCGGGTTGGCCGAGGGGGAGGTGCGGATCCTCACCCCCCGGGACCACCTGGTCCTGGTCGAGGACCCTCCCGCCCCGCTGCTGGGACGCCTGTCCGCCGAGTCGTGAGTGATCACCATCCACCATGGTGGATTTGGCTCAGCTGCTCGCCGTCGACCCGTCCGACATCACCTGGCGACGCTGACCGGCACGGTGCGGGACAGCGTGATCCAGGTCTTCGGCGCCTCGATCTGAGTCTCGGCGCTCGGTTCGTTGCAGTTGCAGCACGCCGGCACGGTGTTGACGGCGTCATCCCGCCCACACGGATGCCTCAGGTCGCACCTCACACCGACAAGGGCAGACGTCGTCGTGACCCAGATCCGGTCGCTCTGCTCGCTGCACGTCTGGCCCCGGAGGCCAGGGTCGTGGTCCTCGGGCCTGGCGGCCGGGGCGTCAGCCGTTCGCGGCGGCGGCCTCGCGGACCAGCGTCATGAAGGCGTCCTCGTCGACCTCGTCGATCTCGCGGATGTCGATCGCCCGGCGGGTGCCCGCGGTCAGGCTGGCGTTGAACACGCCGGCGGGGTCGGGCAGGGACGCGCCCTTGGCGAACGTCAGCTTGACCTTGTCGGCGTACACCTCGCCGGTGCAGATCAGCCCGTCGTGGGACCAGGCCAGGACCCCGTTGGGGTTGGACGGCTTGCGCCACTTCACGTCCTCGACGACGTCGGGGTCGGCTTCCAGGATCAGGTCGCGCAGCCTGGACAGGCGTTCGCCGCGCCAGTCGTCGTGCGCGGCCAGGTGGGCTTCGATCGGGTCGGTGTCGTCGGTGGTCATGGTGGTCCTCTGCGTCGGTGGTCGTGGCGGGTGTTGCTGTCAGGTCACTGGCGTGCGGGGCCGGTGGTGGGGACCGGCCGGACCTGCCGGACGGGCAGGTCGGTCGTGGCCGTGCGGGTCAGGGCGGTCCGGCTGGTGGGCGTCCCGCCGACGGCGGTGGTGCGCTCCCAGGTCGTGGTCAGAGTGAGGGTGTAGGTGCCGGTGACCTCCCACAGGTGGCGGACCTCGGTGGTCTCGGCCTCGGTCCCGGGTGAGGTCGAGGTGTAGGTCCGGGCGTGGCCGTACCGGGCGGCGTGGGGGTCGCCGGTGTCGAAGGTCCAGGTCGTCGGGGTGAGGGTGCAGCTGACGGCGTAGGACCGGATCGTGCCGGTCGTGGTCTGGGCGATGGGGGCGGAGGCGTCCCACAGCCACGTCTCCATCCCCGTGATCCCGTACTGGTGGGGGTTGTGCCCGATCTGCGGTGCGGGGAGGGGTGGGCAGATCGCCACGACCTCCGCCGCGGTTGGCGGGGCCGGAGCGTCGGCGACCCCGTCCCCGTCCACGTCCGGGCAGAACGGGACCGCGTCGGACTGCCCCGTCTCGGCGTCCAGGATCCGCCCGACCCGACAGCCCGGGAACGGCGACGTCGACCCGTCGACGCCGGGCAGGGGGAGGGGTGTGCCGGCGCCAAGGCAGGCGGCGGGGGAGGCCTGGCAGCCGACTGTTTCTTCCTCACCGCGTCCGCCCTGCGCTATGGCATCGGTGGACGCCAGCGCGAGAGCAAGAACGATCAGTGCATAGGCTGCGCGATGTAGCGGCGAGCCACCGACTCCCCGAAGCACTACTCGCACCTCGCACAGCCCGTGGCGCCGTACTCAGCTGCCCATGATCGAAGCCAAGAGAACACCTCCCGCGTGTGCTCCTCCAAGGTCAGATCGTCCGACTCTCGGAACACGGCCGGTCCGGACTTCTCCACGACTGTGCCATCGGTGAAGTCAATCAGGTAGGCGTAGACCGCTAGTGCTACGCCGTCGTCATCTTCAAAGGTCCCCTGCCAAGACGCGGTAAAGAGGCCCTGGGACTCGTAGTAGTCGTTGAATCCTCCGAAACTGTTGAA
>JBFKGB010000175.1:0-7350 GCA_041633535.1 Euzebya sp.
CGTGCGCGACCTGGACGACCCACCGGTGATCATGCTGGTGGGGCCGCGCGGCAGCTACGAGGCGGCCCTCGCCTCGGCGTCACGCAGCGCACCGTTCGCCCGTGGCACCGGCAAGATCGTGATCCACACCTCGGGGACGACGGGTACCCCGAAGGGTGCGGAGCGCACGGTCGGGGCCTCGGGTGTCGGTGCGCTGCTCGGGTTCGTGACCAAGGTCCCGCTGCGGCGTGGCGACCGGATGCTGATCGGGCCGCCGATGTTCCACGCCTTCGCCAGCGGCATGGTCGCGGCGTGCTGCCTGATCGGCGCCACGCTGCTGCTGCCCCGCGTGTTCGACGAGTCCGCCTTCGAGCGGCTCGTCCGCGAGCACGACGTCACCGCCGCAGCGCTGGTCCCCATCATGGTGCGGCGCATCCTGGACCTGCCCGAGCCCCCCTCCCCCTCCCCCCTGCGCATCCTCATCACGAGCGGCTCCGCGATGGGTGTGTCGCTGCGCGACGAGGCCCAGCGACGCTGGGGACAGGTCGTGTACGACCTGTACGGCTCGACCGAGGCCGGCTGGGTGGCGATCTCCACCCCACGGGACTTCCTGCAGCGACGTGGGACCGTCGGACGTCCCGGGCCGGGCATGCACGTCCGGGTCGTCGACGGCGAGGGCAACGACGTGCCGACCGGTGAGATCGGCAACCTGCTGGTGGCCACCGGCATGGAGTTCAGCGGCTACACGGGCTCGGACGGTCACCGCGGCGCCTGGGACATCGGCGACCTCGGCTACCTCGACGAGGACGGCTACCTGTTCGTGACCGGCCGCGGGGACGAGATGATCATCTCAGGCGGCGAGAACGTCCATCCCTCCGAGATCGAGGGCCATCTGGAGGCACATCCGCGGATCAGCGAGTGTGCGGTCATCGGGGTCGACGACGAGGAGTACGGCCAGGTCCTGTGGGCCTACGTCGTGGCCGACGTCGAGCCGGGTCAGATCCGCACCTGGCTGCGCGAACGCGTCGCCCGGTACAAGGTGCCCAAGCGGATCGTGCTGATCGACGAGCTGCCGCGCAACGCGACCGGCAAGATCCTGAAGCGGCTGCTGCTGCAGTCCGAGCACCCGTCCCGCGGCTAGCACGTCCGCGGGTGGAGTGGTTCGGCGGCCAGCGCGTCCGCCGGGCTCACCGTTAGCGCGTCCCGCGGGTGAAGTGGCTCCGAGCCGGCTGCCGGCGCTGCTCGGGCACGGGCCCCTTCAGGAAGTTGACCGTGACCCACAGCTTGTCGCCGCCGTCGTACAGCACGCCGACTGACACCTGGTTGTGGTCACCCAGGATGTTGGCCCGGTGGCCGGAGGAGTTCATGAACGCGTCGTGCATCCGGGCGACGGTGGCCTGGGCCGACCCACGCCAGGACGTGTAGCCGACGTTCTCGGCCATCCGCTCCCACTCACCGGTGTACTGCTGGGTGTAGCTGGGGTTGTGGGACAGCCGCTGGTCCTCGACCAGACGCACCGTCCAGCCGCGCGAGATGTCACGCAGCTCGGTGTTCAGCGTCAGCGCCCCCAGGCCGTGCTGGGCGCGGGAGGCGTTGATCGCCTCGACGAACGCCTCCTCCTCGGCGGTGGCGAAGTCCTGGGCCGCAGCCGGCACCGCCGGCAGCGCGAGGGCGAGGACGAGGAGCATCAGGGACAGGACACGGGTCATGCCCCGGGTCATCGACCGATGGCGTCCACACCTTGAGCGATCTGATCACCCTTGGTGATCAATGACTACTCTGCGGCGACACGCGCCAGGAAGTAGCGCTTCTTGCCCACCCGTAGCACCAGGGTGGTGTCGGTGGCCATGTCGGCGGGCTCCAACGGCCGTGTGGCATCGCCCACGACGACGTTGTTGATGCGGACCCCGCCGCCGTCGACCAGCCGGCGGGCCTCACCGGCGGACGTCGCGGCCTCGGCGGCGACCATCAGGTCCGCGACGGTCAGCCCGTCCGCCAGCGCCGTCGCCGGCAGCTCGACGGACGGTGCTGCAGCGAAGGCCTCGGCCAGGACGGCGTCGGACAGCCCGCTGAAGGGCTCCTTGCCGAACAGGACCTCGGTGGCGCGCACGGCCTCGGCCAGCCCCTCCTCGCCGTGGCAGATCCGGGTCGCCTCCTCCGCCAGCCGCCGCTGCGCCTCGCGCTTGAACGGCGCCTCGGCATGTGCGGCCATCACCTGTCCGATCTCCTCCATGGAGAGGAAGGTGAACAGCGCCAGGAACCGCTCGACGTCGTCGTCGGCCGCGTTGATCCAGTACTGGTAGTAGGCGTACGGCGACGTCTGACCGGCGTCCAGCCACACGGCGTTGCCCGCGGACTTGCCGAACTTGGCGCCGCTGGCGGTCGTCAGGAGGGGCCAGACCAGCCCGTGCGCCTGCCCGTCGTGCATCCGCCGGATCAGGTCGGTCCCGGCCGTGATGTTGCCCCACTGGTCGGAGCCACCGCCCTGCAGGACACAGCCCTCCGTGGTGTAGAGGTGGGCGAAGTCGTAGGCCTGCAGCAGCTGGTAGCTGAACTCGGTGAAGCTGATCCCCTGCTCGCGGCTCTCCAGCCGCCGCTTCACCGACTCGCGGGCGATCATCTGGTTGACGCTGAAGTGCTTGCCGACGTCGCGCAGGAACCCGACGAAGTCCAGCTCTGCCAGCCAGGTGTGGTTGTCGACCAGCAGACCCCGGTCGGGGGTGGCGAGGTCCAGGAAGCGCCCCAGCTGCTCACGGATGCCCGCCAGGTTGGTGGCGATGGTCGCCTCGTCCTGCAGCTGCCGCTCGTCGTCACGTCCGGACGGGTCGCCGATGCGCCCGGTCCCGCCGCCGGCCAGCGCGATCGGTCGGTGCCCCAGACGCTGCAGCCACGCCATTGCCATGATCCCGACCAGGTTGCCGGCGTGCAGGGAGGGGGCCGTGGGGTCGAAGCCCACGTAGAAGGTGACGGGGCCGGCGTCGAACGCGGCGCGCAGCGCCGTCTCGTCGGTCATGTCCTGCACGAAGCCGCGCTCGCGCAGCACATCAACGGGGTTGGGGCTCGACATGACGCGCGACGGTACAGGCCACCGTTGCCACGTGCCAGACGACCCCGGCGACGACGATGCCGCAGCCGACAGCGGTCGGACGGATGTACGCTGTCCGGGTTCGATCATGGACGGTCCGCCCCCGTCCAGCGGCCGATGTCGCACGGTGTGACCGCTACATGACCTCCCAGGTGCTAACATGCCCGCCGTGCAGCAGACCGCAGTAGCCACCACGACCGAGCTCCTCGTAGCCGGTCGTGCTCCTGCTGCCATCGCGGGCCGGCTCCCCTAGCCGCCCACCGATCACCGGGCAGGCAGGAGCGGCCCGGTGGCTCCCTGCGACCCGGCCCCTCCCTCCGGTCCACGACCCGAGGACAGCGAGTGCAGACCGACGACCGTCACACCGTGACCATCCTGCTCGACGAGCGATGTCGTGCCCTGGCCCGTGTCGTCGCCCTCATCGAGGGCCGGCGGCTGCAGGTCACGGACCTGCGGTGGTGCCCCGCCACCGCTGTGCACGCCCGTGCCGAGGCCGTCATCCACGTCACCGGTCCCACGGACCTGGTGACCCAGGTCTGCCGTCGGATCGAGGACCTGCCGGGCGTCGTGGAGGTCCGCAGCCGCCCTCGGGACACCGCCCGGACCGTCGACGACGCGCGACCCGTCCCCCGCCGGCTGTCCGTCAGCGCGTAGGCCCGCACGTGGGCCCGCGCGGACGGCGTCAGCGCCGGGTCGTGCGGACCATCGCGCGGACGCGCGGCACCGCGGTCCGGGGATCGGGCACCACCAGCAGCAGCAGGCCGGCCAGCACCACGCCGGCGCCGACCCCGGCGGTGACCGACGGTCGTTCGCCCAGGACCAGCACCCCGAGCACCGCCGCGGTCAGGGGCTCGGCCAGGCTGAGGGTCGCCGCCGTCGAGGCGGTCACCGTCGCCAGACCCGCGGCGAAGAGCTGGTAGGCCAGCAGGACGGTCACCGCGCCCAGCCACAGCAGCATGGCCACGCCCGCGGGGTCTGCGAGCCATCCCAGGTCCAGGCGGACCGCCACCGGGAGCAGCAGCACCAGACCGCTGCCGAACACCACCCCCATCGCGGTAGGCCCGGTCAGGCCTTCGTCCAGCAGCACCTTGGCGGCCATGGCGTAGGTGGCGTAGGACAGGCCGGCGCACAGCGCCAGCACGACCCCCAGGGGCACCAGCCGTGAGGGTCCGGCCAGCACCGCCACCCCGACGGTGGCGAGCCCGGTGGCGAGCCACCACCGACGACCGGGTGCGCGGCGGGTGAGGGCCCACTCGATGAGCCCGGTGAACACCGGCGAGGAGCCGATCGCCACGGCGGTGCCCAGCGCCACGCCCGCGGTGTCGACGGCGGCGAAGAACGACAGCTGGTAGGCCGCGACCCCGCCCCCGCCCAGCAGCCCCGCCAGCAGGACCCGGCGTCGGTCGGGCACGGCGCCGGCGTCAGGACTCCTCCCGCGGCCCCGTCGGACGATTGCCCAGCCGACCAGCAGCAGGCCACCCAGGACCAGCCGGGTCGTGCCCACCGCCAGCGGGGTCGCCGCGTCGGGCCCCAGCGCCTGCGAGGTCCCGGTGGTCCCCCACAGCACCGCCCCCGCGACCACGAGCAGGGCGCCGGCGGGTCGACGACGGCGGGGGATGTCGGCACGCATCCCCGCAGTGAACCAGACGCAGCTGACCCTCCTGCCGCACGAGGACAGGTGAGCAACATCCACCATGGTGGATGTTGCTCACCCCACTAGGCTGCAGCCGTGGACACGACCATGACCATGGACCCCGCACGGGCCGTCGCCGAGCTGACGACCGCGCTGCCGACCGGCCGGGTGCTGACCGACCCCGACGTGCTGGCCTCCTACCGTCGGGACCGGGCGCCTGACCTGCCGGCCGGCACACCTGCTGCCGTGGTCCGGGCGCGCACGACCGCCGAGGTCCAGACGGTCATGCGGACCGCCCACGCCCGCCGTGTCCCCGTCGTCCCGCGCGGTGCCGGCGCCGGCCTGCACGGCGGGTCCAACGCCACCGACGGCTGCATCGTGCTGTCCCTGGAGCACATGGACCGGGTGCTCGACGTCGACCCGGTCGACCGGCTCTGCCGTGTCGAGCCGGGCATCATGAACCTGGACCTCAAGACGACGCTGGCCGCCGACGGGCTGTGGTACCCGCCGGACCCGGCGTCGATGGCCTTCTGCTCCATCGGCGGCAACATCGCGACCAACGCCGGTGGGCTGTGCTGCCTGAAGTACGGCGTCACCCGGGACTGGGTCGCAGGGCTCGAGGTCGTCCTGGCCGACGGCCAGCTGCTGACCACCGGCGCCCGCACGATCAAGTCCGTCGCCGGCTACGACCTGACCTCGCTGTTCGTCGGCAGCGAGGGCACGCTGGGCGTGGTGACGGCGGCCACGCTGCGGATCTGCCCGCGGCCACCCGCCGCCTCGACCCTGGTGGCCTTCTTCCCGTCGCTGCTGGCGGCCGGACAGGCCGTGACCGAGGTGTGTGCCGGCGAGCCGCCGGCGCTGCTCGAGATCATGGACCGCGCCACGATCAGCGCGGTCAACAGCTGGCAGCGGATGGACCTGGACACCGACGCCGCCGCGCTGCTGCTGATCACCAGCGACCTGGCGTTCCCCGCCCGCACCGAGCACATCGCGGCGATCGAGGCCGCCTGTGCACGGGCCGGTGCCAGCTACGTCGCCCGGACCGACGACCCCGACGAGGGCGAGGCGCTGCTGCAGGCCCGCCGGATGGCCCTGCCCGCCATCGAGCAGCGCGGGATGGCGCTGCTGGAGGACGTCGGCGTCCCGCGGTCCAGGGTCCCCGCGCTGATCGGGCGGACCGAGCAGATCGCCGAGGAGCACGGCGTGGACATCTACAGCTACGGCCACGCCGGCGACGGCAACATGCATCCGACCCTGCGCTGGGACCACGGCGACGAGGACGGCCACCGCCGGGCGATGCGTGCGTTCGACGACATCCTGGCCGCCGGTCTGGACCTGGGCGGCACGATCACCGGCGAGCACGGTGTGGGTCTGCTGAAGCAGGCGTGGCTGGAGCGCGAGGTCGGCAGCGTCTCGCTGGACGTCCAGCGGCGGATCAAGGCGACGCTGGACCCGGAGGGCATCCTGAACCCCGGGAAGATGGCACTGGGCGCCCGGCAGCCCGAGTACCGTGTCACGCGACCGTCATCCGCCGTCGACGTGGGAGGACCGCACCCGCATGGCCTACAAGCTGCCCAACCCCGACCGCGAACGCGCTGAGCGGAACCGTGAGCTCAAGCGTCTGCGGACCAAGGCCGACCCCGGGCAGGAACGGGCCGAGAAGGCCGCGGAGCTGGCGGTGGTGTTCCACGAGGAGCGCGACATCAACCACGTCATGGAGCTGGCGCAGCTGGTGCTGACCGACGCCGAGGACGGCGTGGAGACCCTCATCGCGGCCTACCTGCACGAGGTGACGGGGACGGAGGACCAGATGGAGCGCCTGGCCATGGTGGCCAACGTCGGCCGCTGGACCGAGCTGGACATGCTGCAGTCCGCCGCCCGCGACCGGGGGGTCGAGGTCGCCGCCAGCTGGGCCGGGGCGGTCACCGACGAGATCGAGCGTGCCGAGCGGTTCTCGGTGATCGAGCGGCGCTTCGACGCCGAGATGCGCGAGGCGGTCCAGGCCCGGCTGGCCTGAGGCGCGTTTGCGGTCTGGCGTCCGTCCCGCGACCGTGGAGGGGATGACCGTCCCCTCCGCGACCTCGCCCCGTGCCGCCGCCGTCCATGGCGCGAGGGACATGGGCCCGATCATGCTCGGCATGCTGCCCTTCGGGCTGATCGCCGGGATCGCCGCGGTCGAGGCCGGCCTGCCGGCATGGGGCGGCACCGTCTTCTCGACCGTCGTGTTCGCCGGCGCGGCCCAGATCGCCGCGCTGAACCTGATCGGCGAGGGGGCCGGCCCTGTGGTCGTCATCGGCACCATCGCGATCATCAACGCGCGCTTCCTGATGTACGCGGCCAGCCTGGCGACGCGGATGGGACAGGAGTCCCTCCCCCGACGCCTGGCCATGGCCTACCTGCTGACGGACCAGGCGTACGCGGTCACCATCACCCGTCTGGAGGCCGACCCCGGGTACGGGCCCCGGTGGGCCTACTACATGGGCGGTGGTGGTGCCCTGTGGGCGATGTGGCAGGTCTACACCGTCGTCGGGGCACTGGGCGGGTCGGTCGTGCCCGACAGCGTGCCGCTGGGCTTCGCCATCCCGATGGTCTTCGCCGCACTGCTGGTCCCCGCCGTCAGCGACCGCCCGACCCTGGCGGCGGCGCTGACCAG
>JBFKGB010000176.1:0-7340 GCA_041633535.1 Euzebya sp.
CTGAGGAGTCGTTCACGAGGGGGAGACGGCCGAGGGGGAGACGGGCGGAGGGGCCGAGGGGGAGACGGGCGGAGGGGCCGAGGGGGAGACGGGCGGAGGGGCAGAGGGGGAGACGGGCGGAAGGGAAACGGGCGGAGGGCTGGCCGGCGCCCGCAGCAGAACGACGAACGCCGCCACCCCGAGGGGTGGCGGCGTCGATCAGGTCGGCCTGGGCTCAGGCGTCGGCCGAGGTCGGGATCTCGGAGTCCGAGAACGACCCGGCGATGAACTCCTCGACCAGCTGATGGCAGACGCTGTCGGCGTACTGCACGGGCGGGGACTTCATGAAGTAGGAGGACGGACCCAGGATCGGGCCACCCAGGCCGCGCTCGAGGGCGACCTTGGCGCAGCGCACGGCGTCGATGATGACACCGGCCGAGTTGGGGGAGTCCCACACCTCGAGCTTCAGCTCTGCGTTCAGGGGGACGTCACCGAAGTTGCGGCCCTCCATGCGGATGTAGGCCCACTTGCGGTCCTCGAGCCACGGGACGTGGTCCGACGGGCCGATGTGGATCTTGTCGCTGGAGACCTGCTCGATCATCTGGGAGGTGACGGACTGGGTCTTGGAGACCTTCTTGGACGTGAGGCGCTTGCGCTCCAGCATGTTCATGAAGTCCATGTTGCCGCCGAAGTTCAGCTGGTAGGTGCGGTCGATCACGACGCCGCGGTCCTCGAACAGCTTGGTCAGCAGACGGTGGGTGATGGTGGCACCGACCTGGGACTTGATGTCGTCACCGATGATCGGCACGCCGGCGTCGGTGAACTTCTGGGCCCACTCGGGGTCGCTGGCGATGAAGACCGGCAGGGCGTTGACGAACGCGACCTTGGCGTCCAGGGCGCACTGGGCGTAGAACTTCGCCGCGTCCTCGGAGCCGACCGGCAGGTAGCAGACGACGACGTCGGCACCGGAGTCGATCAGTGCCTGGGTCACGTCGACGGGAGCCTCGTCGGACTCCTCCGAGATCATCGAGTAGTACTCGCCGAAGCCGTCGAGGGTCGGGCCACGCTGGACGGTGACGTCCATGGGTGCGACGTCGGCGAACTTGATGGTGTTGTTCGGCTCGGTGTTGATGGCCTCGGAGAGGTCACGGCCGACCTTCTTGGCGTCGACGTCGAACGCGGCGACGAACTCGATGTCGCTGACGTGGTAGCCGGCAAGGTCGACGTGCATCAGACCGGGGACGCGCTCGCCCGACGGGGCGTCGGCGTAGTAGGTGACGCCCTGGACCAGGGAGCTTGCGCAGTTGCCGACGCCGACGATCGCGACGCGGACCTTTCCTTCGTGGGTGCTCATCGGGTGTTCTCCTTCGTGCGCACGGGCACGTGCGGTGGTTGGTTGTGCGTGCCCTGCACGCGGGGCGTCTCGTCTGTCTCGTGCTCGCCGGGGGACGGGGTGTCCGTCCTGACCGCTCCGACCGGCTGCGGCTGCTGGCGCTCGGCGCCTGGGGTTGTGTGGTCTGTGGTGTCGTCGGGCCCCTCGGGTGGATCGGTGCCACCCTCGGCAGCCAGCAGCTCATCGATCCAGACCAGGTCGTGCTCGGTCTGCTCGACGCCGTGACGCATCAACGACAGGGTGTAGGGGTCTGCCCGACCACGGCGTGCCCGCTTCAGGCCGGCGCGACCCTCCTGGAGCTTGTCCTCCAGGTAGTCGCGGCGGCGCGTCAGCAGCCATACGCGTGTCTCGGTGGGGAGGTACCGGAAGAACGCGAAGCGCAGGGGGAACTTGTCCTCCTCCCACGCGCTCGACGATCCCTGACCGATGAGCTCCAGGAACTGGATCTCACCGGCGTCGGTGATCCGGTACACCTGCCGGCGGCGTGGCCGCATGTCGGTGTCCTGCACGCGCTCGACGTAGCCCTTGGTCTCGAGCTTCTTGAGCGTGGGGTACAGCGACCCGAACGAGACCGTCCAGAAGAACCCGAGCCGTACACCGAGCTGACGCTTCAGCTCGTAGCCGTGCATCGCCCGCTCCTTGAGCAGGCCGAGGATGGCGAGGTCGAGCATCGGGGTTCCTCCTTCCGTGTCGTCGCGGATGACCGTCTGGCAATGCATCGCGGCGATACATCACCCCGATACGTCGCAACGATACATCGGCGCGATAGGACCTGCGACGAGTGGCGCATGGGCCCCACCTGTCCCCTTCACCACCCCCAGGGTGGTTTGACGTCCTCGCGCGGCCCGGCGGCGGTGGGTCTGGCACACTGCGTACGTGGCGACCAACGGTCGGATCGACTACCGGATGGCCAAGCGTGCCTTGGTCAGGCAGGTGACGCGCGGGCACCTGGCGGTGCAGGACGTGGTCGACGCCCATCCTGAGCTGCTGCGCGCCGCGCGCAACATCGGGGCCGAGACGGCCCGCACCTGCCCGATCTGCCGGCTGGCCGACGACCGGGCCGACGTCCCCATCGACGCGGAGAACACCCTGCGCGAGGTCACCTACGTCTACGGGGACTCGCTGCGGCAGCGCGACGGCCGGGTGGTCTGGAACGCCGAGGAGCTCGCCGACCTGGCCGGCCGCTACCCGAGCTTCACCGCCTACACCGTGGAGTGCTGCCTGGTCTGCGGCTGGAACCACCTGGTCGTCGCCGAGCTGTTCGGCACCGACCACGTCGCCGGGCGCACGCTGGCCCAGCGCCTGCGCCAGGGCGGGGCCTGACCCTCGCGACCCTGCCCGACGTGCCACCCGGTGTGCAGCACCACCGCGGGCAGGATGGGGGGCGATGTCCTCACGCCAAGGCAGGCCCTCGGGTCGACGCAGCCCCCAGCCCGGTGCCCCCCGCCCGCGACCCTCGCAGGGCCGTCCGGTGCCGCCGTCACAGCGACGCCGTCCGCCGACGGCCGCCCGTCCGCCACGCCGGCGTCGGCGCTGGCCCCGCCGGCTGCTGCTGCTGGCCGCCGTGCCCGCATTCCTCGGTGTCGTCGCGCTGGCCGCGGTGCTGCTGGTCGTCTTCGTCGCCGAGCCCCTGCCCGACGACGGTGGTGACGGCGCCCGGCTGCTGGACGTCAGCGGCACCGAGTTCGCCCAGCTGTCCGCCGAGTTCGACCGTCGCGACGTCGAGCTGGTCACGCTGCAGCCCCACACGGTCAACGCGGTGCTGGCGGCCGAGGACGCCGACTTCTACACCCACCCCGGGATCAGCGTCACGGGTGTGCTGCGTGCCGTCGTCTCGAACGTGCGGACCGGTGAGGTCAGCCAGGGCGGCTCGACGATCACCCAGCAGTACATCAAGGTCGCCTCGCGCGACGACGCCCGCACGCTGTGGCGCAAGGTCAAGGAGGCCGCGCTGGCGTTCAAGCTGGAGCGGACCTACAGCAAGGACGAGATCCTCCAGCGCTACCTGAACGTCGTGTACTTCGGCCGCGGTGCCTACGGGATCCAGGCCGCGGCCCAGGCCTACTTCGGGGTGGACGCCCCCGCGCTGACCCTGTCCCAGAGCGCGGTCCTGGCGGGCGTGCTGCCCGCCCCGTCCCTGTACGACCCGCTGGTGGACATCCAGTCCTCGCACCTGCGATACCGCTACGTCCTGGGACGCATGACCGACGAGGGGTGGCTGGACGCCGCGACGCGCGACCAGCTGTTCGGTGACCAGCCGCCGACCATCGTGCGCTCGCAGGCCTCGCGGGACGACGCCCCCTGGTTCACCTCCCTGGTGCGCCAGGAGCTCGACCGCCTGGGGTTCGCCGACGCACGGGGCCTGACCGTCACCACGTCGCTGAACCTGGGCGTGCAGCGGCTGGCCGAACAGGCCTACCTGCCCGCCTTCAGCGCCACCAGCGCCACCGGCGCCCTGGTCTCGGTGTCCCCGACCACCGGCGGCGTGCTCGCCGTGGTCGGTGGCGAGGACTACAGCACCGACCAGCTGAACCTGGCCAACGCCCGTCGTCAGCCCGGCTCCACCTTCAAGCCGATCGCGCTGGCCGAGTGGCTGTCGGAGGACCGGTCGGTCGAGACGACCATGGACTCCCCCGGCCAGATCACGATCCCTGCCGCGAACGCGGGCAGCGACTGGACGGTGTCGAACTACGGCGGGGCCTCGCAGGGCGCCATCAGCATCCGCGAGGCCACGTGGCGGTCCAGCAACACGGTGTACGCCCAGCTGGCCACCCAGGTCGGCATCGACCGTGTCGCCGAGATGGCGGACTCCCTGACGGGGAGGGGGGGAGACGCGGCCTTCTCGGCGGTCGCCTCCCTGGTCCTCGGCAGCGAGGAGATGAGCCCGCTGGAGCTGGCCGGCGTCTACGCCACCTTCGCCTCGGGTGGCCTGCGCCACGACATCCACACCGTCACAGAGGTGCGGCAGGGCGACGAGGTCCTGTACCAGGCCCCGCAGGGCGGCGAGCGGGTCCTCGACGCCGACGTCGCCAATGCCGTGACCGACGTCCTGCGGGGTGTCATCACCAACGGGACCGGCCAGTCCGCCGCCATCGGCCGTCCGGCTGCCGGCAAGACGGGCACGACCCAGGACTACGGCGACGCCTGGTTCGCCGGGTACACCCCGCAGGTGACGACGGTGGTGTGGATGGGCAACCGGGACGACCGCTCGTCCCTGCCAGACCAGGAGACCGGAGGTGGCACCCCGGCCCGCACCTGGGCGACGTTCATGGCCTCGGTCCACGAGGGCCTGGACGTGCTGGACTTCCCCCAGCCGGACTGGTCCCGCTTCGGCGGCGGCCCGACCCCGGTCGTCACGGCGACCCCGACGGCCACGGCGACCCCCACGGCCACACCGACCCCCACGGCGACGCCCACGACCAGCGAGACGCCGTCAGAGGACCCCTCGACGGAGCCAACGGGACCGTCGACCCCGGCCCCCGCCCCTCGCCCGACATCCGCGCCCGCGCCTGCGCCCGCGCCGCAGCCGACCCCCACCGCGCGACCGACCACCGCACCGACACCGGCTCCTGCACCCACCCAGACGGCGCCCCCCTCGGAGCCGCCCCCGGAGCCCGCGAGCGCCGGCGACGCACAGCCATGATGAACCTCCGTTCACAATCTTTGCGCCGATGGTTGCCAGCGGACTGAAGGGCTGTCATACTCGGCATCGAAGTCGCGGGCTCTCCCCCGTGTCCCGTGGCTTCCGGTGCTGCGCATCCCCCCGTAGCGCAGCACCATCTTTTACAGAGTTCGCCCCCGCCTCCCCCCCGTTGGCGGGGGCGAACTTCTTTTGTGGATCGACCACCGGTTCGCCGAGCCGTCGTCGGCTCGTTACCGTGGGGCCCCCTGCCGGGTGCCTGCCCGGCCCACCCTCCATCCCCATGCGCATCGCGATCGTCACCGAGTCATTCCTGCCGACCGTCAACGGGGTCAGCAACTCCGTGGCGCGTGTGACGGAGTGCCTGGAGGCCGACGGCCACGACGTCATGATCATCGCACCGGGCCGTGGGCCCGACCGGTTCAGCGACACGCCCGTCGTCCGCACCGCCGCGGTCCCGCTGCCGGGCTACCTGCAGATCCCGGTCGGGATGCCCACGACGTCGACGTCGGCCGACCTCGAGGTGTTCGACCCCGACGTCGTGCACGTCGGCGGACCGGTGGCGCTGGGTGCATGGGGCCTGTCAGCAGCGCGGCGGCTGGGCATCCCGGCCGTGGCGCTGTACCAGACGGACTTCCCGCGCTTCGCCCGGCACTACCGCGTCGGTGCGGCCGAAGGGCTCGCATGGCGGTGGCTGCGCCGCATCCACTCCCTCGCCGAGGTCACGCTGGCCCCGTCCAGCGCCGCGGCCTGGGACCTGCGTCGCAACGGTGTCCCTCGGGTGGACATCTGGGGCCGCGGCGTCGACGCCGACCGCTTCACCCCCGCGCAGCGCGACGATGCGCTTCACCGGCGGCTGGCACCCGCAGGGCAGGTCCTGGTCGGCTACGTCGGCCGCCTGGCCCCCGAGAAGGACGTCACGCTGCTGACCGCGCTGCGGTCGGTGCCCGGTGTCCGTCTGGTCGTCGTCGGTGACGGCCCGGACCGTCACCGGCTGGCCGCTCGCCTGCCCGACGCGGTGTTCACCGGCTACAAGGGCGGGTCGGAGCTGGCGCGACTGTTCGCCACCCTGGACGTGTTCGTGCACACGGGGGCCCACGAGACCTTCTGCCAGACCATCCAGGAGGCCCTGGCCAGCGGCGTGCCCGTCGTCGCGCCCGCCGTCGGTGGCCCGCTGGACCTGGTCCGCCACGACCACAACGGGCTGCTGTACCGCCCCGGGGACAGGGCTGCCCTCCGCAGGGCCGTCACCGACCTGGTTCTGGACCCGGACCGTCGGGACCGCCTTGCCGCCGCCGCGCGGCCGGGCGTCGTCCGGCGGACATGGCCGGCGCTGACGGCCGAGCTGGTCGCGCACTACCGGCGGGCGATCGACAGCCACGCCGACCGCAGCCAGGCGGCCCTGACCGTCCCGGGGGTCTGACCGGTGCGGATCCTGCAGATCGCCAACTTCGTCTCCCCGACCTCGGGCGGCATCCGTACCACGATGGACCGTCTGCGGGAGGGGTACCGCCGGGCCGGACACACCACCGTCCTGGTCGTCCCCGGGCCGCGGGACGCCATCGAGGTCACCGAGGAGGGTTCGGTCGTCCACGTCGGGGCACCGGTGATCCCCCGGTCCGGCGGCTACCGCATGATCACCGACCTCGGACGGGTCCGTCGGGTGCTCGAGGACATGGCCCCGGACCGGATCGAGGTGAACGACCGCTTCACCCTGCGGACCGTGGGACCCTGGGCGCGTCACCGGGGGATCCCTGCGGTCGTCGTCGTCCACGAACGGCTGGACCGGCTCGCCGCCATGCACCTGCCCTGGCTGCTGCGCCCAGGCGTGGTCGCCAGGCGGGACAACGCAGCCCTCGCGGCCCGGTTCGACACCGTCGTGTCGCCTTCGCGGTGGGGTGCCCAGGAGTTCGCCGACGTCACCGGCACCCCCGTCGAGGTGGTGGGCTGGGGTGTCGACACCGACACGTTCCGGCCGGACCGGCGCAGCGCGGTCCTGCGACGCCGTCTGCTCGGTGGGCAGACGGTGCTCGTCGCGATGGTGTGCCGGCTGTCGCCGGAGAAGCGCCCCGGCAGCGCGCTGGACGCTGTCGCGGCGCTGCGACGTGGGGGCGTGGACGCCCGGCTGGTGGTCGCGGGCACCGGGCAGATGGACGGCGCCATGCGGCGACGGGCCGGCGAGCACGTGACGTTCCTGGGTCACCTGCGCTCCCGGGATCACGTCGCCGAGCTGCTGGCCGCCGCCGACGTCGCGATCTGTCCCGGTCCGATCGAGACGTTCGGGCTGGCGGCGCTGGAGTCCCTGGCCAGCGGCACCCCGGTGGTGTC
>JBFKGB010000177.1:0-7325 GCA_041633535.1 Euzebya sp.
GCCACGGCGTGCAGCAGCCGTGCGCCGACCAGCCCGGGGACGGGGTCCAGCACCTGCAGCGGGACGCCGACCAGGCCGTAGAACAGCGGCTGGTAGGCGCCTGCCGTCGTCGGGACCTCGACCTCCCCCGGAGCGTCCTCCAGCGGGACGATGCAGTCGGCGGTGTCGCGGAACGCG
Organism: Euzebya sp.; assembly: GCA_041633535.1. GTDB lineage: Bacteria > Actinomycetota > Nitriliruptoria > Euzebyales > Euzebyaceae > Euzebya. The sequence continues at coordinate 178 of JBFKGB010000177.1, forward strand.
AAGAAGCACACCGGCTGCACCGCGGCCCCGGCGAGCCCCGCGGGCACCTCGACGACATGCTCGACCTGGACCGTCAGGGGTGGACCCTCGATGCGGGTGGTCCGGGCGTCGCCCACCAGCTCGCCGCCCGCGACCGAGGCAGCCCGCAGCACGTGCGCGGGCTCGTCGGGGACGCTGTACTGCGGGGACGCGATCGACCAGACCCCGGCGAGCGTGACCCACACGGCCGCCCACCGCAGGAACGTCCGGGTCCACGAGGTCTCGCCCACCTGGTCCCTCCCTCGCGCCGGTCGTCCGGTCGGGCAGTGTAGCGACGGGCCGCGCACGTCCATGCTCGGGGGTCCTGCCCCTCCGGACGCCTGGATCCTTTCGCCAGTGACCACGAACGCGCCCGACATCCCCCGCTCCGCCGGCCTGACGCCGGTGACGGACACCTCTCGTCGTACCCGCGTCGTGCGCTTCCTGCTGGTCGGGGGCAGCAGCGCAGCCATCGACGTCGGTCTGCTCGTCGCCCTGCGTGAGCTGGCCGGCCTGCCGATCCCCGTCGCCACCACGATCGCCTTCTGGACGGCGCTGCTGTACAACTTCGCGCTGAACCGGGCCTGGTCGTTCGGTGCCGTCGGCGGGGGGACGCGCATGGCCGGGACCGCGCTGGCACGCTACCTGGCCGTCGTCGCGCTGAACTACGGGGTGACGCTGCTGATCGTGACCGGCGGCGCAGCGATGGGCGTGCCGTACGCCATCGCGAAGGTCGTCGCCATCGGGGTCGGGACCCTCTACACCTACGTGGCCTACGAGCGCTGGGTCTTCGCATGAGCGCCCGCCGCGTGATGGTCGTCATCCCGGCCTTCAACGAGCAGGCGTGCATCGCCGAGGTCGTCGCCGAGGTCCGCGACCGCCTGCCCGACGCCACCGTCGTGGTCGTCGACGACGGGTCGACCGACCGCACGCGTGCCGTCGCCGACGCCGCCGGTGCGACCGTGCTGTCGCTGCCGTTCAACCTTGGCGTGGGGGGCGCGCTGCGGCTCGGGCTGCGGTACGGCCAGCGGACCGGTCACGACGCCGTCGTCCAGGTCGACGGCGACGGGCAGCACGACCCGGCCGCGGTGGCGGGGATGGTGGCACGACTGGACGAGTGCGACATCGTCGTCGGGGCCCGGTTCGCCGGTGAGGGGGACTACACCGTCCGCGGTCCCCGCCGCTGGGCGATGGTGCTGCTGGCGGCTGTCGTCGGGCGCATGGCCGGCACCGAGCTGACCGACGTGACGTCCGGGTTCCGCGCGTTCGGGCCGCGCGCCATGGTGCTGCTGGGCCAGACGCTGCCGACGGAGTACCTGGGCGACACGATCGACGCGCTGGTGGTGTCCAGCCGGGCGGGGCTGGTCGTCCGGCAGGAGGCCGTCGTCATGCGCCCCCGCCAGGGTGGCGTGCCCAGCCAGTCGCCCTACCGGGCAGCGCTGTACCTGGCACGTGCCGGCCTGGCCCTGGTGCTGGCCTTCGCGCGACGTGAGACGCTGCCCGACCTGGGGCCCGCACCCTGGGAGCAGCGGACCCAGACGACGGTGGGCAGCCCATGACGACGCTGCAGGTCGTCAGCCTGGCGGTGTCCGTCGCGATCCTCGTGGCGGCCGTCGACATGCTGCGACGCCGTCGCCTGCGCGAGAAGTACGCCGTGCTGTGGCTGCTGGTCGGGGTCGGCCAGCTGGCGCTGGGCCTCTTCCCCTCCCTGCTGGACGTCGTCGCGGGGGCGCTGGGCATCGCCGACCCGCCGAACCTCCTTGCCTTCGGTGGGATCGTGTTCCTGCTGGGGGTCACCGCCCACCTGTCGTGGGAGGCCTCGAACCTGGAGGACGAGACCCGCACGCTGGCCGAGGAGGTCGCGATGCTGCGCGTCCAGGTCGAGGACCTCGCAGAGCGGACCCCCGGCCGGACCGGCTGACCCCCCGCAGCCTCACCAGATGTGGATCCGCTCCTCGGGGTCCAGCCACAGCCCGTCCCCCGGGGCGGTGGCGAAGGCCTCGTGGAACGCGTCGATGTTGCGCACCACGTTGGCGCGGAACTCCGGCGGTGAGTGGGGGTCCACCGTCAACCGACGCACCGCCTCCTCCGTCCGCGACACGACCTTCCAGGCCGCGGCCCAGCCGATGAAGAAGCGCTGGTCCCCCGTCAGACCGTCGACCTCGGGGACCTCTCCGTCCAGCTCGGCGTCGACGAACAGCCGGTAGGCGTGATGGGCCACGGCGACGCCGCCGAGGTCGCCGAAGTTCTCGCCGACGGTCAGGCCACCGTTGACGGTGTGGTTGTCGTCCAGGTCCCGGGGGCTGTAGCCGTCGTACTGGGCGATCAGCGCCTTCGTGCGGGTGTCGAACCGCTCGCGGTCCTCTGCCGTCCACCAGTCGCGCAGGGTCCCGTCGCCGTCGTACCGGCTGCCCTGGTCGTCGAACCCGTGACCGATCTCGTGGCCGATGACGGCGCCGATCGCACCGTAGTTGTAGGCCGGGACACGGTCGGGGTCGAAGAACGGGGGCTGCAGGATCGCGGCGGGGAACACGATCTCGTTCAGCGCGGGGTTGTAGTAGGCGTTGACCGTCTGCGGGGTCATGAACCACTCGTCGCGGTCCACCGGCTGGTCCAGCTTGGCCAGCTCACGGTCGCTCTCGACGGCGTTGGAGCGCCGGATGTTGCCAAGCAGGTCGTCGGCGGCGATCTCCAGCGCCGAGTAGTCCTTCCAGCGGACCGGCCGGCCGATCTTGGGCGTGAAGGACGCCAGCTTGTCCAGCGCCCGGGCACGGGTCTCCTCAGCCATCCACTCCAGGTCGGTGATCCGCTCGCGGTAGGCCTCCAGCAGGTGGTCGATCATCACCTGCATCTGCGCCTGGGCCCGCGGCGGGTAGTGCTGCTCGACGTACAGACGGCCGACGAGCTCGCCCAGCAGCCCCTCGACCAGGGCGACGCCGCGCTTCCAGCGGGGCCGCAGCGCCGGTGCCCCGGTCAGCCGGCGGCCGTAGAAGTCGAAGCTGGCCTGCACGATCTCCTCGGTCAGGTAGCCCGAGGTCGAGCGGATGACCTTCCACGTCAGCCACTCCTTCCACGTGGTGAGGGGCTCGGAGTCCAGCAGGCCGTTGACGGCCTCGACCACGTCGGGCTGGCCGACGACGACCTCGGCCCACTGCGGGGCCGGGACGCCCAGCCCGTCCATCCAGACCTCGGCGGTCGGCAGCATGGTCCGCAGCTGGTCCGCGGTCGTCAGGTTGTAGGTGCGCACCGCGTCACGGGTGGCGGTGCGGTCCCAGTGCGCGGCCGCGACCAGCGTCTCGAAGGCCATCACGCGGTCGGCGATCGCGTCGGCGTGCGACTGGGTCGGCACGGCCCCGCACAGCAGCAGCATGCGGGCGATGTGGTCGCGGTAGTCGGCCCGGATCGACTCGTGCTCGTCAAGCCGGTAGTAGGACTCGTCGGGCAGCCCGAGCCCCGACTGGGCGACGTGGACCAGGTAGCGGCCCGGGTCGCCCTTGTCGATCCACACGCCGGCACCCAGGACCCCGCCGATGCCCTCGCGTGCCAGCTCGCCCTGCAGCCGCATGAGGGAGGTGACGTCGGCGACGCCCTCGATGCGGTCCAGCAGCGGTCGCAGCGGTGCCGTGCCGGCCGCCTCGACCGCGTCGACGTCCATGAACGAGGCGAAGAGGTCACCGATCTTCTGCTCGTCCGACCCGGGGGCACCGGAGGCCTCGGCCGCCTGCTCGATGATGGCCCGCACGTCCAGCTCGGCCTGGTCACGCAGGACCTCGAAGGAGCCGTAGGTCGCCCGGTCCTCGGGGATCTCCGCCGTGGCGATCCACCGTCCGTTGACGTGGCCGAACAGATCGTCCTGTGGCCGGACGTCAGGGTCCAGGTCGAGGTCGGTGGGCCGGGGGATGGTGCTCAACGTGGGACGCTCCTGTGGGCTGGTTCGGTCGCCCCCACTCTGTCATGTCGCGCCGGTGCGGCATGATGACCGGGTGAAGGGCATCATCCTCAACCTCCTCGAGCGCGTGACCGTCGACGCGCACGGCGAACAGCTGTGGGACGAGCTGCTTGACCGGACAGGTCTGACCGGCGCCTACACGGCGCTGGGCAACTACGAGGACGCAGAGGTGCTGGCGCTGGTCGCCGGCCTGGGCGAGCTGACCGGTCAGGACCAGCCGACGCTGCTGCGCTGGTTCGGTCGCGAGGCGATCGTGCCGCTGCGCGAGCGCTACCCCGCCTTCTTCGCCCCGCCCGACCCCGTGTCGTTCGTCCTGACCCTCCACGACGTGATCCACTCCGAGGTCCGCAAGCTCTACGAGGGGGCGACGCCCCCTGTCCTGACGTTCCACGATGTGTCGCAGGACACCGTCACGATCGAGTACCGGTCGGCACGGGCGATGACCGACCTCGCGATCGGGTTCCTGGAGGGCACCGCGGCGCACTACGGGGTCACCGTCGAGGTCCGGCGCACGCTGCTGGAGCCCGACGGCACCCACGCGCTGCTGGCGTGCACCTTCGGAAGCCCGGGGTGACGGACACCACGACCGGTCAGCCGGACGACGCCGCCGGCCCGACCGAGGAGGACCCCCGCATCACGATCGCCCGGCTGCGACGTGCGCTGGCCCGCGAGCGAGCCGCGCGCGAGGCGGCAGAGGACATCGCCGAGCGCACCACGACCCGTCTGTACCGGGCGCTGGGCCACCTCGAGGAGCAGCACGCCTCGCTGCGCTCGCTGAGCGCCGCCGCCGCCCATGACGTCCGCAACCCCCTGGCGAGCCTCAGCGGCTTCGTCCAGCTGCTGCAGATGGATGACATCGACGACGCCACGCGGGCCATGATCGTCGACCGTCTGTCCACCACCACCGCCTACACCGCGCAGCTGATGGACGGCCTGTTCCAGGTCCTGCGCTCGGGCATCACCGAGGAGGCCGCGACGTCCTTCCCGCTGGGCCCGCTGCTGGAGGACCTGGTGGCCGAGCTGGCGGGGCGCCACCCCGACGTGCGGGTCGGGGTCGCCGTGACCGGGACCGTCTGGGCCCGACGTCGCGAGCTGCACCGGCTGTTCGACAACCTGCTCGAGAACGCCGCGCGGTACGCCGGTCCGACCGCCACGGTGGTGGTCGAGGACCGTGTCGACGGGTCGGACCTGCTCGTGACCGTCGCCGACGACGGACCCGGTGTGGCGCCCGAGGACGCGTCGCGGATCTTCGAGATCTACAAGCGGGGCGCGGACCAGACCGACGGCGTCGGCAGCGGCATCGGCCTGTCCGTGTGTCGACGCATCGCCCGCGCGGCCGGTGGCGACGTGCAGCTGGAGGACAGCCCGTCGGCGCTGGGCGGCGCCGCCTTCACCGTCCGTCTGCCCATCACGCGCGAGGCCGCCGCCAGCGGCTGACGTCCGGGACGCCCACACCGGCTAGGGTGTCGCGCGATGTCTGACGTGAAGCGGATCGCGGTCCTGACCAGTGGCGGGGACTCCCCCGGGATGAACGCAGCCGTGCGTGCCGTCGTGCGGGCCGCCGACGCCGCGCGCGTCAGCTGCGTCGGGGTCACCGACGGCTACAAGGGCATGATCAAGGGCCAGATCCGTCGTCTGGACGCCCGCGACGTCAGCGGGATCATCCAGCTGGGCGGCACGGTCCTGGGCACGGCGCGGTCCCCGCGGTTCCGCGAGCCCGAGGGGCGCCAGATCGCCGCCCGCAACCTGCGCGATGCCGGGGTCGACGCGGTCGTCGTCATCGGCGGTGACGGATCGATGCACGGGGCGCAGCTGCTCAGCGAGGAGCACGGCTTCAAGGTGGTCGGCGTGCCCGGGACGATCGACAACGACCTGTCCGGCACGGACTTCACGCTGGGGTTCGACACGGCCGTCAACACCGCACTCGAGGCCATCGACAAGATCCGCGACACCGCCGCCAGCCACCGCCGGCTGTTCTTCATCGAGGTGATGGGCCGCAACGCCGGCTGGATCGCGCTGTACTCGGGGCTGGCGGGCGGGGCTACCGCGGTGCTGGTGCCCGAGATGCACTGGGACGAGGCCCAGATCCGGGCCAAGGTCTCGGAGTCCTTCGCCCTGGGCAAGCGGTTCTGCATCGTCGTGGTCGCCGAGGGCGAGGAGGAGGGCGGCGCCTTCAAGGTCGCCCAGCGCGTGTGCGCCGACACCGACCTGGACTACCGGGTGTCGACGCTGGGGCACATGCAGCGTGGTGGCTCGCCGACGATGCGCGACCGCGTCCTGGGGGCCCGGCTGGGCGACGGCGCCGTCCAGGCGCTGCTGGACGGTGAGGACCGGGTGATGATCGGCGAGCGGCGCCTGGAGATCGTCCGCACGCCCTTCACCGAGACCTGGACCACCGACGACCGCGACTTCGTGGGGCTGCTGACCCTGATGGACCGCCTGGCCCGTTAGCACCGCGGCGCCGCACCGGCAGACCGACGCCGCGCCCCCTTTCGGCGCGATCGGGGCCGAACTCGCCGTAGGACGACCCAGCCCCCGATCGTGCCGATCCGCGTGCGGCCCCCCTTTCGGCGCGATCGGGGCCGAACTCGCCGTGGGACGCCTCAGCCCCCGATCGTGCCGGTCCGCGCGGCCCACGCCGCACGCGCCGACGGCACCATGGAGGGGGCGGATCGGAGGAGGGCGCGGAGCAGCCGCGGGGTGGGTGTCCCCTCCCCCAGCCCGATCTCGGCGACGTCCACGAACACGTCGGGGTCCCGTGCCGCCTCGATGGCCAGGGGCAGCAGCCACCGCTGGTCCAGCAGCCGGGCCAGCACCGACGTGGTCGCGAAGTGCCGCCCGAACCGGCGGCGCATCAGCGCGGTGTAGGTCTCCCCCGGCGGGCCGGGGGTGCGCGTGGCCGCGATCGCGGCGAGCCGACCCGAGGCGATGGCGTAGAAGATCCCCTCCCCCGTCAGCGGGTTTACCAGCCCGGCGGCGTCACCGGCCAGCAGCACCCGTCCGTGGCCCGGCGTCGGGCGGCCCGAGGAGAACGGCAGCGGATGCATCCGCATCGTCCCCTCCCGGACCACCGCCCCGGGCAGCGCAGCACCCAACCGCGAGACCAGGGCCTGCCGGCCACCGTGCAGCTCGCTGACCCGCAGGCCGTAGCCGATGTTGCTGGACCCACCCTCCAGCGGGA
>JBFKGB010000178.1:0-7254 GCA_041633535.1 Euzebya sp.
CGAAGGCCAGGCTGATCACGCCGGTCCCCGGCGGCGTCGGGCCGATGACCCGAGCGATGCTGCTGGAGAACACCCTGCGGGCCGCACGCGGCATCGCCGGCGTCACGGCCTGACCCCAGCCGGCCGGTCCGTCCGGTCGGGCGCCGGGTCGGCGCCGGCCCCGTACGGGTGGGGTCTGGCACGCATGCCGGCCGAACCCCACCCAACGGATCGGGGGCCGCCCCATCGGGTGGGGTCTGGCACGTATGGTGGCCGAACCCCACCCAACCGTCGGGCGCCCCGCACCCCGCGCCCCGCACCCCGCGCCCCGCAGGCCGGCCCGTCGGGTGGGGTCTGGCACGCATGGCGGCCGAACCCCACCCAACCGATACGTCACTCCTCCTCGCGCAGGCCTCGCAGGGCGTAGGGGCGGCGGACGCCGATGCCGTGCAGGCGGACCGGGCGGATCCGGCGCAGCCGGAAGTGGGGCGTCAGCTCCTCCTTCAGGTCGTCGGCGACCAGGACGCTGCTGCGCCGGGCCAGGTCCGTCAGGCGGGCGGCCTCGTTGATCGGCGCCCCGAAGTAGTCCCCGCCACGCAGCAGGGCCGGGCCCCGCGCCAGGCCGCCCTTCACGGGGGCGGTGCCCAGCGGGCCCTCGTCCTCCTCGACCCCCGTCACCAGCTCCAGCATCCCGTGCGCCAGCTCCGGGCCGTCCAGGCTGATGAACATGGCCGCGTCGCCCAGGAACTTCACCAGGTTGACGGCCGGGTGGTCGTCGGCCATCTGCAGGCAGCGGTCCTCGAACGCCGTCAGCACGTCGCCCAGGCCCGTCGGGTCGATCCTGGCGGTCAGGGAGGTGTACCCGACGACGTCGACGAAGCCGACGGCCAGGTCGACGGTCTCGGCGTCCCCGCGCATCGCCTCGGCGACCATGTCGGAGGTCAGCATGCTCAGCACGATCCGGCGGTAGCTCTCGCCGACCAGCTCGGTGGACAGGTCCAGCAGGGGGCGGGTCACCTCGGCCAGGCGGACGGCCAGGTCCACCTCGTCGGGGATCTCCTCGCGGGCGGCGCGCAGGAACGCGTGCTCGGCCGTGTCCAGCGTCCGCAGCGCCATGCTGCGCAGGATCGGGGCGTCGCCACGCAGCTGCGCCAGGGCGGTGTCGTCCGGCAGGACCTGCAGCAGGCGGCTGACCAGCGACAGGTGCCGGATCTCGCTCTCTGAGTAGCGGTGGCCGTCGCGGACCCCGCCGATCCGCTCGATCGTCGCGGCAAGCTCAGGGGTGACGCCGGCGCGGGCAGCGGCCTCGGCACGGGAGAACTCACGTGGTCCGCCGGTCAGGTGGTCCAGCAGCGACAGGGCGACACGGCCACCGTCGACCGCTGCGGTGGCGGCGTCGATCGACATGCCGAGGCGGTACAGCCGACGGATGGTGTAGGCACGATCTGGATCTCCGCGGTCAGGCACGGGAGTAGTGTGCCCTGCACATGCGTGCAGCCGTGCAGCATGAGCCGAGCGTCAGGGGTCCACCATGTCCAGAGAACGCGTCAACGCACCGTCATCGGAGGGTGGCCGCCAGCGAGCAGGGCGCCCCGAGGACCCCACGGTCGTGCGGGTCCGGGCACGTGCGGCGGCCGCGACGGCCGAGATCGACCTGACCGACGAGGAGCTGCGGGCCCTCGCCGACGCCGGCGTCGACCCCGAGGAGGTCCAGATCATCGCCCGGACCCCCCACGACGCCGACGAGGTGTCCGAGCACGACCGTGACACGGCCCGCGACGACATCGAGGGGCTGCAGCAGGACGAGGAGTACTGAGGCCCCCCTCGACACCGGCCCCGCTGCCGCGCTAGACCACTACCTGCACCCGAGCCGCCTTGGAGGGCCGCCCACCGATGAGCCAGAACCCGGCACTTGAGAACCTGTCAGACGAGACCCGCACCTTCGCGCCGAGCGCTGCCTTCGTCGAGCAGGCGAACGTCAGCGACGCCGCGGTGTACGAGCAGGCTGACAAGGACATCGAGGGGTGGTGGGCCGGCCACGCCGAGAAGCTGCGCTGGATGAAGCCCTGGGACACGGTCCTCGAGTGGGACGCCCCGCACGCGCGGTGGTTCACCGGCGGGACGCTGAACGTCGCCGACAACTGCCTGGACCGCCACGTCGAGGCGGGCAACGGCCACAAGGTCGCCTACTTCTGGGAGGGCGAGCCCGTCGGTGACTCCCGGACCATCACCTACGCCCAGCTGAAGGACGAGGTGTGCGCCTTCGCCAACGTCCTGAAGGCGCACGGCATCGGCAAGGGCGACCGGGTCGCCATCTACCTGCCGATGATCCCCGAGCTGCCCGTCGCGATGCTGGCCTGCGCCCGGATCGGTGCGATCCACTCGGTGGTGTTCGCCGGGTTCTCCAGCCAGTCGCTGGCCGACCGCATCGACGACGCGGACTGCCGGATGGTCATCACCTCCGACGGCGCCAACCGGCGCGGCACGCAGATCCCGCTGAAGTCCGCCGTCGACGAGGCGCTGGCCAAGGCCGAGCACGGCAGCGTCGAGCACGTCGTCGTGGTCAACCGGACCGACCTGGACGTCGACATGGTCGAGGGTCGGGACGTCTGGTACCACGAGGCGATGCAGGGGCAGTCCACCGACTGCCCGGCAGAGGAGATGGACGCCGAGGACGTCCTCTACATCCTCTACACCTCCGGCACGACCGGGAAGCCCAAGGGCATCGTCCACACCACCGGCGGCTACCTGACCCAGACCACGGCCACCCACCGGCTGACGTTCGACCTGAAGCCCGACACCGACGTGTACTGGTGCGCCGCCGACATCGGCTGGGTCACCGGGCACAGCTACATCGTCTACGCACCGCTGGCCAACGGCGCCACCAGCGTCATGTACGAGGGCACCCCGGACGTCCCCGACAAGGACCGGTTCTGGGAGATCGTGGCGAAGTACTCCGCCACGATCCTGTACACCGCGCCGACGGCGATCAGGGCCTTCATGAAGTGGGGCACGGAGTACCCCGAACGGCACGACCTGTCCTCGCTGCGGGTCCTCGGCACCGTGGGTGAGCCGATCAACCCCGAGGCGTGGATGTGGTACCACGCCCACATCGGTCACGAGCAGGCCCCGATCGTGGACACGTGGTGGCAGACCGAGACGGGTGGGCACATGATCACGCCGCTGCCCGGGGTCACCGCGCCCAAGCCCGGCTCGGCGATGCGGGCCTTCCCCGGCATCCGTGCCGTCGTCGTGGACGACACGGGCCAGCCCGTCCAGCCGGGGGAGGGGGGCTACCTGACCATCCAGCACCCGTGGCCGTCGATGCTTCGGACCATCTGGGGGGACGACCAGCGCTACCGCGACACCTACTGGTCGCGCTTCGGCGAGGACGTCTACTTCGCCGGCGACGGCGCGAAGCTGGACCGCGACGGCGCGATCTGGCTGCTGGGCCGGGTCGACGACGTCATGAACGTCAGCGGGCACCGGCTGTCCACGACCGAGGTCGAGTCGGCGCTGGTCGACCACCCCTCCGTCGCGGAGTCCGCGGTCGTCGGCCGGGCAGACGACCTGACCGGCCAGGCGATCTCGGCGTTCGTGACCCTGCGCGGCGGCTTCGAGGCCTCCGACGACCTGGAGACTGAGCTGAAGGCCCATGTCGCCACCCAGATCGGCAAGATCGCCCGTCCGGCGGAGATCTACTTCACGCCCGACCTGCCGAAGACCCGGTCGGGCAAGATCATGCGCCGGCTGCTGAAGCAGATCGCGGAGGGGACGGAACTGGGCGACGCCACCACCCTGGCCAACCCCGACATCGTGGCGGCGCTGCAGGAGGCCGCACAGCGCCGCGCCTGAGCCTCAGCCGGCGTCCGGGTCCAGCTGCACCGGACGCCAGTCGGCGGTGAACAGCCGACGGCCCAGCACCAGCGTGATCACGCTGGTCGAGATCGCGGCCGCGCCAAGGACCAGGTACATCACGACGACCTGCACCAGCACGGCCGCCAGCGGGTCCACACCCGCCAGGATCAGCCCCACCATCGCGCCCGGGAGCGCGACGACGCCGACGCTGCGGGTCCGCTCGATCTGCGGGGACAGGGCCTCGCGCAGCGTCACCCGCACGATCGGCTCGACCGACTGCGCCGGGGTCATGCCCATCGCCAGGGCCGCCTCGACCTGACCGCGCTGGTCGGCGAACCGCTCGGTCAGCCCGCGGGCCCCCACCACCGCGGCGGTCATCGAGTTCCCGACCGCCATCCCCGCCAGCGGCACCAGCGTGCGGCCCTCCAGCGGGAACACGCCGAGCCCGAACAGGACCAGCAGGCTGACCCCGGCCGTCGCCGCGAAGGCGAGCCCGGCCGCCAGCAGGATCGAGGGAGCGCGGGGGACGCGCCGCCGCACCGTCACGGCGGCGTAGGCGACCATCGCCGCGATCCACAGCCACGACCACACCAGCGGCTGGTCGGGGTCGATCAGGACCAGCAGCACGGCACCCACGGCCAGCAGCTGCACCAGCGCCAGCGCCGACGCCGCAGCCAGGTCGCGACCCAACCCCAGGCGCCGGCGCCACGAGATGCCACCCGCCACGGCGACGAGCAGCAGGGACACGATGACCCCGACCGGGCCGACGTCGCCTTCCATCGGCCGCCACGCTAGCCCGCCGCCCCGTCCGGCTAGCATCGGTCGTCCCGTCCGTGGTGGCCTCGACACCACGGACCCCACCGCGCCCCCTCGACCAAGGACCCACCGTGCCCCGCGTGTTCTCCGGCATCCAGCCCACCGGCGACCCCCACCTCGGCAACTGGATGGGCGCGATCTCGCGCTGGGCGGCCGAGCAGCAGTCCGACCACTTCTTCTGCATCGTCGACCTGCACGCCATCACCATCCCCAAGGACCCCGTCGAGCTGAAGGCCAAGACCCTGGACCTGGCGATGTGGCTGTTCGCCGCGGGCCTGGACCCCGAGGTCTGCACGCTGTTCGTGCAGTCGCAGGTGCGCGAGCACTCCGAGCTTGCATGGGTGCTGTCGTGCACCAGCCAGATGGGCGAGCTCAACCGCATGGTGCAGTACAAGCAGAAGTCGGCGGGCAAGGAGTCCGTCAGCGTCGGGCTGTTCACCTACCCGGTGCTGCAGGCCGCCGACATCCTGCTGTACCAGGCCGACGAGGTCCCTGTCGGCGAGGACCAGATCCAGCACATCGAGCTGACCCGCGACATCGCGCAGCGGTTCAACAGCCGCTACACCCAGACCTTCACCCTCCCCAAGGCCACCGTCCCGACCGCCGGCGCCCGGGTCATGGACCTGCAGGAGCCGACGAACAAGATGTCGAAGTCCGCCGAGACCGACAGCGGGGTCATCCTGCTGGCCGAGGACGAGAAGCGGACGGCCAAGAAGATCATGCGGGCCGTCACCGACTCGGGCTCGGAGGTCAAGGCCTCCCCGGACAAGCCGGGGGTCACCAACCTGCTGGACCTGCTGAGCGCCTGCGGCGGCAGCGACGTGCCGACCCTGGAGGCCGAGTTCCAGGGTCGCATGTACGGCGACCTGAAGAAGGCCGTGGCCGAGGCGGTCAACGAGTACCTGCGACCGGCCCGCGAGCGCCACGCCGAGCTGGCCACGGACCCCGCGGAGGTGCAGCGCATGCTGGCCGTCGGCGCCGACCGCGCCCGCGAGGTCGCGGTCCGCACGATGGCCGACGTGCGCGAGCGCGTCGGCTTCCTCCCGGCGGGCTGATCCGATGGCCAACATCGTCAGCCTGGAGTCCGTCCGCAAGCAGTACGCCGAGAAGGTGCCGCTGGACGGCGTCAGCCTGGGCCTGGACGAGGGGGACCGGGCCGGCGTCATCGGCATCAACGGCAGCGGCAAGTCGACCCTCCTGAAGGTCATCGCCAAGGTCGAGACGGCCGACTCGGGCCGGGTGGTGCACCGCAACGGCCTGCGCGTCCGCTACCTGGACCAGCAGCCCGAGCTGCAGCCCGACGCCACCCCGCTGGAGGCAGCTGGAGGCAGCCGGCAGGCCGAGGCCTACCTGGACAAGCTGGGGCTGGGCGGCGTCACCCAGCCCGTCGGGACGCTCAGCGGCGGGCAGCGTCGTCGTGTCGCGCTGGCCGAGGTGCTGGCCGACGACCCCGACCTGCTGATCCTGGACGAGCCCACCAACCACCTGGACCCCGACGTCATCGAGTGGCTCGAGGGGCTGCTGATGAGCCGGTCGGGGACGCTGCTGTTCGTCACGCACGACCGCTACCTGCTGGGTCGCGTGGCCGACCGCATCTTCGAGGTCGTCGACGGCCAGGTCCTGACCCACCACGGCAGCTACAACGACTACCTGGAGGCCCGCGCGGTCCGCGCCGAGCAGGCGCAGACCGAGGCACGCAAGCGCGCCAACCTGGCCAAGATCGAGCTGGAGTGGCTGCGCCGTGGCCCCAAGGCCCGGACCTCGAAGGCCAAGCACCGCGTCGACAAGGCCGAGGCGCTCGTCGAGCAGGCCTCGATCAAGGTCGAGGAGCGGGAGATGTCGATCGACTTCCCGTCCCGCCGGCTGGGCTCGACCGTCGCCAACGCCCACAACGCGGGCAAGCAGTACGGGGACCGCTGGGTCCTGCGTGACGTGGACCTGAAGGTCGCGCCACAGGCCCGCTGGGGCTTCGTGGGCCCCAACGGCTCGGGCAAGTCCACGCTGCTGAACGTCCTGGCCGGCCGGATCGAGCCCGACAGCGGCTCGGTGCGTCTGGGCGAGACCGTGCACATCGGCTGGTACGGCCAGGAGCCCGTCAAGCTGGCGCCCCGCACCCGGGTCATCGACGCGGTGAAGGAGGTCGCCGAGGAGGCCTCGACCATCGACGGTCTGGTGGTCAGCGCCGGTGACCTGCTCGAGCGGTTCCTGTTCAGCAAGCTGGCGCAGCGGGCGTTCGTGGAGGAGCTGAGCGGTGGCGAGCGGCGACGGCTGGAGCTGCTGCGCGTCCTCGCCGACGCCCCCAACGTCCTGATCCTGGACGAGCCGACCAATGACCTGGACCTCGACACCCTCACGGTGCTGGAGGGGTACCTGGACAGCTGGCCCGGTGCCCTGCTGGTCGCCAGCCACGACCGGCACTTCCTGGACCGGGTGTGTGAGGACCTCTACGCCATCCAGCCAGACGGGACCGTGCGACACCAGCCGGGCGGCTGGACGGCCTACCGCGAGGCCCAGCGCGCCGCCGCCAAGGCCGCCAAGCAGGCCCGGTCGGCCGGTTCCGCCCCGCAGGGCGGGCAGCCCGCCCCGGCCACGAAGGGCGGC
>JBFKGB010000179.1:0-7249 GCA_041633535.1 Euzebya sp.
CACGGCCACCGGGACGCCATGGACCGATGAGCCCTTGATCGAGCTGGCCTTCCGGGGGCTGACGGTCAGCGCCTCGGGCCGCAGCGCGGTGAACGGGTGCTCACCGGCCAACCGCGGCACGGCCATGTAGACCGTCATGCCGTCCTCCAGCGCGCGCTGCCGGACCGGCCACTGCGGGCTGTCGGGGTTGGCCTTGACCGACCGGGCGGCCTGCCACTCCGGCGTCCCACGCAGCAGCTCGGCGGCCGCCTCGGCACCGACGAAGTTGGGGATGCGGTGGAAGGCCCCGGGGAACCGCGACGCGCCGGCGTCGACGACGGCCTGCCAGGACTCCTCGCGCAGCGCGGACTTGGCCGCGAGGACGTCGGCGTCACCGCCGGCGTCGGCAGCATGGTCCTTGGGCGTCCGGGCCATCAGTGGATGCGCGGCTCGTGCGGCAGGTCGGCGATGACCGCCGACTCGACCACGGCGAGCTGGGCCAGGCGTCCCTCGACGTCCTCGTCGGGGCACTCGCTGCCGGCCAGGTCGACGAAGACGCGGTAGTGGCCGGCCTCGGAGCGGGCCAGCTCGTTGTAGAAGTCGGCCAGCTCGCCCTGCCCGTCGTCGGCCAGCGCGAGGCCCAGCAGGTTCAGGCGTTCCCACGACCGTGCCTCGATGAGGGCCGCGACCAGCAGCTTGTCACACAGCGCGGCCTGGCCCCCTCCTCCCCGTCGTTCGGCGAGCAGCGCACGGGCGAACCGGTCGGGCCGGTCGGGCAGCAGCGACCAGCCGCGGGTCCGCATGTGCCCGAGGACCTGGTCCAGGTGGCGGATCTCCTCGCGGGCCAGCTTGGCCATGCGGAACACCAGCTCGTCGCGGTCAGGGTTGGCGTTCAGCATCGACAGGCCCGACAGCGCCGCCTTCTTCTCGGCGTGGGCGTGGTCGCTCATCGTGGCGTGCAGGTCCGCCAGCGCGACGGCCTCCCAGCCCGGCGGCGTGGCGATGCGCAGCGCGTCGACCCGCTCGTCGGGGATGAGGGGGTCGCGGGCGGGCGCGACGGTGGCACCACCACCGACACGATCTGCGGGTTCCTCGTGCGGAGGCGAGTTGGGCCCCGATCGCGTCACTAGGCGGTCGCTCACGACGACCCCTCCTGCGACCAGTCCAGGCCCATACGTCCACCGGAGCGGCCGTGCTCGACGGCGATGATCTCGGCGACGATGGACAGGGCGATCTCGGCGGGCGTCCGGCCGCCCGTGTCGAGCCCGACGGGGGCGCGCAGACGCGCGATGTGGGCCTCCGGTGTACCGGACGTGCGCAGCCGCCGGACCGCGCCGGGGGCGTGCCGACGCGAGCCGAGCATCCCGACGAACCGGGCGTCGCTGGCCAGGGCCACCCGCAGGACCTCGTCGACGTAGGGGGCGTCGTGGTCGCTCAGCAGCACCGCGTCCTCGGGGCCGGGCGGGGCGGCCAGGAGGAACCGGCCGGGGTCGTCGGCCTTCACCTCGACCCCCGGCGGCGCCTCGGTCGTCCCTCCCGGTGCGATCAGGGTCACGCGACGCCCGACCAGGCGGGCCTGGACCGCGACAGCCAGCCCGACCGGGTTGGCGCCGAAGACCAGGACGGCCGGCTGGGGGTCGTGGACCTCGGCGAACACCTCGATCGTGCGCTCCTCGCCATGGCCGCCGAAGCTGATCCGGCGACGGATCGGCCCGCCGTCGCGCAGCGCCTCCGCGGCCAGCTCGACGCCGGCGGTGTCGAACTCCGAGCAGCCCAGCGAGCCCGCGACGGGGCCGTCGTCACCGACGACCAGCTTCGCGCCGGTGTGGGACGAGGCGTGCTCGCTGACCTCCAGCACGGTGACCATGACGACCCGCTGCCCCCGGGCCCGGGCGCGTGCCAGCGCGTCGTACACGCTCATCGCGTGCTCTCCTCGGCCTGGTTCAGCTGGGCCACGGCGGCCTCGCGCAGGTCCGCGACCGACTCGGCGATGAAGTCACCCAGCCGCTCGATGTCGAACAGCGTGTCGCGGTCACCCAGCAGCCCGAAGTGCATGTGGCCGGCGTAGGAGGACACCGCGATCGACAGCGCGCTCTGGCCGGCCAGCGGGATGAAGGGGTAGGACTCCTCCAGCAGCGTCCCGGCCAGGTACCGCGGCTGCTGCGGACCCGGGGCGTTGGACAGCGCGATGTTGTACCGCTCGTCCCCCGACACCACGCGGGCGGCGCGGGCGTGCAGGGCCGGTGGGGCGTACCCGGCCAGCTTGACCAGCTGCTCCGCGGCCACGGCCTGCCGCGACTCCTTCAGGCCTGCCATCTCACCCATGATCCGGTACAGCCGCGCGACGGGGTCCATCTTCATGACGGGGAGGGGTGCGAGGACACCGACGACGCCGTCACCGACCGTCCGGGCCTCGCCGACGCCGCGGGTCTCGTTCGGCGCGGCGTCCACCCGCACCGGGACCATGACGCGCAGGTCCAGGTCCTTCGTCTCGTGCCCGCGCCAGCGCAGCAGCCGACCGACGGCGTCGCCCACGACGGCGACGACGATGTCGTTGATCGAGCCGCCGAACGCACGGCGGACCAGCCGCAGGTCGGCCAGCTCGGTCTGCTGGGTCGCGAAGCGGCGGTGGGGGCTCAGCCGACGGTTCAGCGGCGACTGCGGTGCTCCACGCGTGATGCGCATCACCAGCCCGGCCGTCGAGCCCAGGACGCTGCCGGCACGACGCACGCCCACCCGCGGGTCCAGCGACTCCACGGCGGCCAGCGCGGCCTGCTGTGTGCGGTCCAACCGCTCGCCCATCGCCTCGGCCAGCAGCGAGGAGGTGCTGGGCGGCCGGTCGGGGTGCCAGGCGCCGCCGAAGCGGCCGACCTCGGGCTCCAGGTCCATCCGGTCGTCGTCCAGCAGCACGCCGAAGGGGTCCCCGTCCTCGCCGTTGGCCATCGCCAGGTGGACCTTGCGGAACAGGCCGACCCGGTCACCCTCCAGACCGTCGATGACGTAGATCTCCCACAGCGGCCGGTCGCGGTCCAGCTTGCGGCTCATCAGCCGGGACAGGAACTCGCCCAGCTGGTGCCGGTCGCCGGGGGCCGGCAGGGCCGCGTGGCGGACGTGGTAGCTGAGGTCGAAGTCGGGGTCGTCGACCCACACCGGGCGGCCGATGACCGCATGGTGCTCGCGGACCCGCTTGCGCGCCCGAGGGGTCTGGTCGATGCGGTCGCGCAACGTCCGGACCACATCGGCGTAGCGCAGGCCGGGCTCGAAGATCCCCAGCCCCCCGACGTGCATGTGGTGGCTGGTGGTCTCCAGGCTGAGGAAGGAGGAGTCCAGCACGCTGAGTCGTTCGACGGCCATGTCCGCAAGCCTAACGGCCACGTGCCCGCCGCCCCTCAACGGCCATCGTCGCGGCGGGTGCACGTCGCCTGGCACGGAGTGCGGCAGCATCGTGCCCATGTCCACCACCACCGGTCACCGGTCAGCCACACGCCTGCGTCGGGGCGTGCCCGTGCTGCTGGTGCTGCTCATCGCCCTCACCGCCCCGACCAGCACCGTGGCGCAGACCCGACCGGCCACGGCCACCGCGGGCGGTCCCAGCGCCCCCGAGGGCGGCCCGGTCGATGACGGCTGGCTGGCGGCGACCGGGACCGCGTTCAGCCAGTTCGAGGGCGAGACCGCGCCCGGCGGCCCGCCGGTCTGGCCGGGCGTGCGGCTGGATGCCCGGACCACGACGGTCGGCGGCGGACTGCCGGTCGACGTGCAGATCCTGCACCTGGACCCCGACGCCGACGTCACGGTGCAGCCCACGCTGGCCCTGGGCAGCGTCCGCGGCGTGGCCCCCGTGTCGGTCCAGAGCGGCGACCCGCTGCAGGGTGCCGTCGCCGCCACCAACGGGGGCTTCTGGCTGCGTGAGCCCTTCGGCGAGCCCAACGGCTGGTTCGCCCGGGATGGTCGTCTGATCAGCGACGCCGAGACCCAGGGTGCGGGGCCGCGCGGCACCGTCGGGTGGACCGCCGACGGCCGGGTCCTGCTGGACCGTCTCGACAGCGTCGAGTCGATGGTCCTGCCCGACGGGCGCACGGCCTTCCTGGACGGCATCAACCGCGGCCACCGCGAGTTCGACGAGTACGCACCCGATGGCAGCGACTCGCTGCTGGCCTACACCTCCGACTACGGGGGGCCGGCCGTCCTGGCCCAGCCCCGCCAGCCCGACACCGGCGTGCCGGCGATCCCCGTGGACCTGGTCGCCGTCCGGCTGTCGGTGCCGCTGTGGCCGGCCAACGGCGTGGCGCAGGGCACCGTCACCGCGGTCAGCCGTGACACCCCCGGGGCCTTCACGGCCGCGGTCGGCGAGGTCGTCGTCCTGGGCACCGGCGGCCCGGCCGTGCTGCTGGACGACCTGCGTGAGGGGGACGTCGTGACCGTGGGGACCGAGATCCGCACCCTGGACCCGGCACGGTCGGCGGAGTGGGCCGGCGTGGTCCGTGGCATGGCCGGCGGCCCGATGGTCGTCACGAACGGACAGATGACCGACCCGGGCGACTGGGTCGACGAGGGCTTCGAGCCGGCCGTGCACTCCGACGTGCGTGCGCCGCGCACCGCCATCGGGGTCACCGCCGACGGACGCACGCTGATGGTCACCGTCGACGGGCGCCGTCCCGGCGTCACCGTGGGCTTCACCATCGCCGAGCTGGCCCGCTACATGATCGCCCTGGGCGCCGTCGACGCCCTGTCGGTCGACGGTGGCGGGTCCTCGCAGATGGTGGTGGACGGGGTGCTGCGCAACGTGCCCTGCTGCGACCGTGTGATCCGCTCGGTCGCCACCAGCCTGCAGGTCAGCCACACCGAGCCCTTCGACGGCACCGACCGGCTACGTGGTGCCGGTCGTGTGGACACCGCCGCTGCCGTCGCCCGACACGCGTTCCCGGCCGGCACCGACGTCGCCGTGCTGGCGGTCGCCTCGGCCTTCCCCGACGCCCTGGCCGGCGGACCGCTGGCGGGGGTCCTGGGTGGGCCGCTGCTGCTGGTGGCCCGCGACGGGCTGCCGTCGGTCACGGCCGCCGCCCTTCGCGACCTGGGCGTCCAGCGCGCCGTCCTGCTGGGCGGCCAGCAGGTCATCGGGCAGCAGGTCGTGGAGGACCTCACCGCGCAGGGGATCACCCCGACACGTCTGGCGGGCGGGTCGCGCTTCGACACCGCCGCCGCGATCGCGCGCGAGCTGACGACCCGGGTGCAGGCCACGCCGGGACGCACGGTGGACCGGGCGTTCCTGACGGCGGCCGGCACGTTCGCCGACGCCCTGGTCGCAGCAGGACCGGGCGGGATCCTGGGCATGCCGATCCTGCTGAGCGAGCCCGACCGGCTGCACCCGGCGACGGTCGCGGCGCTGCGCGACATCGACGAGGTGGTGCTGGTCGGCGGGACCGCCCGGCTGGGCGAGGCCCTGGAGGCCGACCTGCGCGCCCGCGGCAAGACGGTGACCCGGCTGTCGGGTCAGGGTCGCTTCGGCACCGCACGGGCCGTCAACGACTGGCTCGCCGACCAGGCCCTGGCGTCCGGTGGGCTTTCGGACCGGCTGGTCGTGGCCACCGGGTCGGCGTTCCCCGACGCCCTGGCCGGCGGTCCCCTGGCGGCAGCCCTGCAGGCCCCGCTGATGATCGTCCCGGCCGGCGCCATCGACGCCGATCCCGAGGCCGCGGCGTTCTTCGCCGGCCTGGAGCGACGGTCACGCGTGGCGGTGCTCGGTGGGCTGCTGGTGCAGTCCAGCTACCACCAGTGGCAGCTGGAGCAGCTCACCGAGGGGTCACCACCGCCGTGCGAGCTGCCGCTCGACCCGCTCGGCAGCTGCCAGGACTGACCTGCTCGGCAGCTGCCAGGACTGACCGGCGGGTCAGGGCGCCATCGCGGTCGGTGGCGCAGGCCGGTGACCCGGCGCCCCTGAGCCCAGCACCTCGGCCCGCACGGCGATCCGGGCGAGCCGCGCCAGCTGCAGGACCTCGGTGTCGAGGAAGCGCGGCCCGGGCACGCGCGCGACGACGACCGCGGTCGTGCGCTGGGCCAGCGGGGCGGCCACCAGCTCGATCTCGGGCTCGGCGCGCCAGGACGCCGGCATCCACGGCGCTCGGTTCAGCCGTCGGATCTGGTCCAGCGGCATCCACGGGGTCTGCAGGTCCTCGAGGTCGGGGACCGGGCCGGCCGTGTGCAGCACCTCCGGTCCCATGTGGGTCGTGGCCACCACCAGCGCCCAGGACGCCCACAGGGCCGTCGGCAGCCCCTCGACCAGCAGCGGGACCGCACCGGCGCCGGCGTCGACCATCTCGGCGGCGAGCTGCAGCGGCGCACCGGGGTCCCGGAAGGCCGTGGAGGGCATGATCGCCTCGACGACGACCGAGGGCACCTCCTCCACCGCCCGCCGCAACGTGTCGGCGTCGATGTCGGACTCGACGATCACGTCGTCGTAGGCGATGTCGTCGACGCTGCCGATGACGTCGAGGGACACGATGTTGCCGCCTGCGCGACCGATGGCGCTGGCGACGGCGCTGAGGGCACCTCGTCGGTCGGGCAGGGACAGCCGCAGGGCATACCGCATGCCCCGCACCGTAGCGGCTCATTGGTCACAGGTGTGTTCCACGGGTTAGCGTCATGTTTCCTCGACGCCGGACGACCTGTCCGGGGCGAGGACGGAGGGCCACGACCCACAGGCGAAGGAGCCTTTGAAGATGACCGACGCACCCCCGACCGACGTCGACCTGCTGATCATCGGCGCCGGCCCGGCAGGGCTCTACGGGGCCTACTACGCCGGCTTCCGCGGCTTCCGCGTGGCGATCATGGACTCCCTGATCGAGGCCGGCGGACAGGTGGCCGCGATGTACCCCGAGAAGGACATCCTCGACGTCGCCGGTTTCCCCCGGATCAAGGGACAGGACCTCGTGGACAACCTGGTCGAGCAGGCCGGGCAGTTCGACCCCCAGTACTTCCTGGGTCACCGCGCCGAGGACCTGGAGGTCCACGTCGACCACGTCGACGTCACCAGCCACAAGGGCGCCCGGATCCGTTGCAAGGCCGTCGTCATCACCGGCGGGATCGGCACGTTCACGCCACGGCCGCTGCCCGACTCCGACGACTGGGAGGGGCGCGGGCTGCAGTACTTCGTCCCCAAGCTGGACGTCATGGCCAACAAGGACGTCCTGATCGTCGGCGGTGGCGACAGCGCCTTCGACTGGGCCCTGAACCTGCGCCAGATCGCCAACTCGATCACGATCGTGCACCGCCG
>JBFKGB010000180.1:0-7214 GCA_041633535.1 Euzebya sp.
GGGAGTTCCAGGGCCAGCGTGACGCCGAGCGCGGGGTCGCCCGCCTCCCCGTCCCCGCCGAGCTCGCCGCCGAGCCGGCCACCGCGTCCGAGCCGTCCGGCGCCGCCGACCATCCCAACGCCACCGACGAGGACACCGCCGCGCCCGCCGACGACCAGCCGGTGCAGGGGCAGCACGACGACGGCCCCATGGCGCCGCCTGCATGAGCAAGCCGTCCAACGGTGGGCGTGCCGGGGTGCAGCTGCGCCCCGACGCCTTCGGGCGACTGGAGCTGGCGGTCCGTCGTCGCCTGGAGGGTCGCCTGCACGGTGACTACCTGGGGCTGCGGCCGGGCCACGGCAGCGAGGCGGGCGAGGCCCGGCAGTACCGGCCCGGCGACGACGTGCGGCGGATCGACTGGGCCGTGACGGCACGCACCGACCGCCCGCACGTCCGCGACACGATCGCCGACCACGAGCTGTCCACCATCGGCGTCATCGACCTGTCGGGCAGCCTGCACTTCGGCACCGGCCGGCGCAGCAAGCGCGACGTGGCGACCGAGGTGCTGGCGGCGATGGGGTTCGTGACCGCCCACGGTGCCAACCGCTTCGGCGTGCTGGCGCTGCACCCGGCGGGCGAGCGCTGGTTCGCACCCACCTCCGGGCGGGACCACGTCCACGCCACGATGCGGCGGATCGCCCGGCTGCCGCGTGCCAACGCCGCGGGCGGGGACGGCCCGGCGCAGGTGGACCTGGCCCGGGGCCTGTCACGTGCCGCGCGGCTCGCACGCAGTCGCGGCTTCATGGTCGTCGTCAGCGACTTCCTGGGCACGCCGTCCTGGTCCAGGCGGCTGCGTGCCCTGGTCGACCGGCACGACGTCATGGCCATCGAGGTCGTGGACCCGCGCGAGCTCAGCCTGCCCGACGTCGGCTACCTGACCGTGGCCGACCCCGAGACGGGACGTCGCCGTGTGGTCGACACCGCCGACGCCCGGCTGCGCGAGCGCTACGCGCGCGCCGCCAGCGACCAGCGCGCCAGGATCGCGGCCGAGATCCGCCGCACCGGCGCGGACCACCTGACCGTGCACACCGACCGTGACTGGCTGGCGGACCTGATCCGCCACGTCGAGGTCCGGCGTCGGTCACGCATGACCCGGTCGGGACGGAGGTAGCCCGTGTTCAACGCCCCGTGGGCGCTGGCGCTGCTGCTGCTGCCCCTCGCCCTGCTGGTCACCTACGTCCTGCGGCAGTCCCGCCGGTCCACCTACGCGGTGCAGTTCACCAACCTGGACCTGCTGGACGAGATCGCGCCCGACACGCCGGGCTGGCGTCGGCACGTGCCCGCCGCGGCGCTGGTCCTGGCCCTGATGGTCCTGGTCGTCGGCATCGCTCGGCCGACCCGCGACGTCGAGGTGCCCGTCGAGGCCTCCACGGTGATCCTGGCCCTGGACACCTCCATCTCGATGGTCGCGCGCGACGTCGAGCCACGGCGGCTCGACGCCGCGCAGCAGGCCGCCTACCGCTTCCTGGAGGAGGTGCCCGAGCAGGTCCGCGTCGGTCTGGTGTCCTTCGCCGAGACCGCGGTCGCCAACGTCGCCCCCACCGAGGACCACGAGGCCATCCGTGCGGCCGTCGAGCGGTTGCAGCTGCGTCCCGGCACCGCCATCGGTGAGGCGCTGCTGGCCAGCGTCGACCTGATCCAGGCCGACCTGGCCGCGCTGCAGGCCGAGTCCGACGACGCCGAGGCCAACCCGGCCACGATCGTGATCCTCTCCGACGGTGACACCACCGCCGGACGTCCCAACGAGCTGGGGGTGGCGGCCGCGGAGGACGCCGGCATCGCGGTGTCCACCATCTCCTTCGGCACCGAGAACGGCACGATCATCTTCCAGGGCCAGATCGTCCCGGTCCCCTCCAACGGCCGGGCGCTGCGATCGATCGCCGACCAGACCGGCGGGCGGTTCTACGACGCCGACAGCGCCGAGCAGCTGACGGAGGTCTTCGAGACCCTCGGCGTGGCGGTCGGCGTGACGACGGAGGAGGTCGAGGTGGTGGTGCCGTTCATGGTCGCGGCCCTGATCCTCGGCACCGCCGCCGCGGTGACGTCGCTGCTCTGGTTCAGCCGCCTGCCCTGACCACGATCCACCATGGTGGATGTTGCTCACGCCGCTGAGCAGGATCCACCATGGTGGATGTTGATCACGCGACCCGGCGCGTCGTCGCGGCGTCCAGGCGGGCCTGCAGGTCCGCATCGACGGCTTGGCCGAGCTCCCGCTCGGACCTGTCGACCAGGGCGACGGGGAACCGCGTGCAGGTCCAGGAGATCGAGGCGAGGTCCTCCGTGCGCTCGGCATCCCGCACCCGCTGGGCGGGCAGGTCGTGGTGGGGGCCGTCGATCTCGATGTCGTGGCGGATCTCGACGACCGCGATGTCGGCCTCGGCGATGACCCGGCCCCCGCGACGGATCGCGTAGGGGCGAGGTTCGGCGACGAGACCCAGGCGCGCAGCCCGCTCGATGACGACCGCACGCGCCAGCGCCTCGGTGTGGGAGTGGGAGAAGCCGGGCCGGATCTGCTCCGCAGCGGCCCGCAGCACGGAGGGCGGCCTGCGCGGCAGGCCGAACCGCACCGGTTCGTCCACCACGGCCAGCGCCTCGTCGACGGACAGGACACGGCGGCGGTCGGCGGCCGTGCACAGGCCTGTCAGCCGGTTGACCGTGGCGGCCCGGACCCGACGGTCCACCTGCGCGGCGTCCCACAGCATCCGTGTCCCGCTGGCCACCCGCAGCCGGTCGTGCGGCCCGGATGCCTGCGGAGCGATGGTGCCGCGGATGATCCGGATCCGGTCGCGGACGACGTGCCGATCGCTGGGGATGAGGATGTGCGGGACCTCAGGCGCCCAGCCGATCAGTCCGAGCAGCCACGCGGCGGACCACCCCGTGACCACCGCCTCGCGGGTCGCCGCGCGGACCGCTGCCGACACGGGGTCGAGGCCGGAGCTGACGAGGTCCTCCACGATGTCGATCGCGCGCGTGGGCCGTAGTGCGAGCACCGCCGCCCAGGTCTGGCCGAGCGGGTTGTCGGCGGCGTCCGGGTGGCGGTGGACGCCCGTGTGGACCGTCGTCCAGCGCTCGCGCTCGAGCATCCGCGTGATCGTCGCCGATGACAGCCCCAGAGGGTGCAGCTGCCAGCGGGCGACACATCCCCCCTGCAGCTGCGCGAGGCGGAGCACCTGACCGCTGAGGTCTGCGTTGGCCGTCATGTCCTGACCCTGCCAGCCGGGTCCGCCTGCGACCGTCGCCCCGGCCCCGGTCTGTGGACAACCAGCCGGATCGGACACCGCGGCCCCGCGAGCAGCATCCACCATGGTGGATGTGGATCACCCCGGCGAGCAGGATCCACCATGGTGGATGTGGATCACCCCGGTCCGGGGACGTCGCGACCGTCACAGGCAGCGGGTACCTTCACGCGCCATGGCTCTCACCGATGACGACGTCCGCCACGTGGCGCGGCTGGCCCAGCTGGCGCTCACCGAGGAGGAGATCAGCGACCTGGGTCCCCAGCTGGTCACGATCCTCGCCTACGCCGAGAAGGTCGGCGAGGTCGCCGCTGCCGACGTGCCGCCGACGTCCCATGCCTACCCGCTGTCCAACGTGTTCCGCGACGACGACGTCGTCGGCTCGCCGATGGCACCCGGCGACGTGGTCGCCAACGCACCCGACGAGCAGGACGTGCAGTTCCGCGTCCCCAAGCTGATGGGGGACAGCGCATGAGCGAGCTCGTGACCCGCACCGCGGCACAGCTGGCCGCGGCCATGCAGGCCGGCGAGGTGTCGGCCGTCGAGGTCGCCCAGGCCCACCTGGACCGCATCGACGCGACCGACGACCGCACCGGCGCCTGGCTCGCGATGATGGGCGAGGACGCCCTGCAGGCCGCCGCCGACGTCGACGCCCGACGTGCCAGGGGCGATGCCCTGGGCCCGCTGGCCGGCATCCCGGTCGCCGTCAAGGACATCATGTGCACCCGCGGCACGACGACCACGGCCGGGTCCCGGATGCTCGAGCACTTCGTGCCGCCCTACGACGCCACGGTCGTGACCCGGCTGCGCGACGCCGACGGCATCATCCTGGGCAAGACCAACATGGACGAGTTCGCCATGGGCTCCTCCACGGAGAACTCGGCGTTCAAGAACACCCGCAACCCCTGGGACCTCGACCGGATCCCCGGCGGGTCCTCCGGTGGCTCGGCCGCGGCCGTCGCCGCCTACCAGGCGCCGATCTCGATCGGCACCGACACCGGCGGGTCCATCCGCCAGCCGGCCAGCGTCACCGGCACCGTCGGCATCAAGCCGACGTACGGCCGCGCCAGCCGGTACGGCATGATCGCCTTCGCCAGCTCCCTGGACCAGGCCGGCACGTTCGGCCGCACGGTTCACGACGCCGCGGCGGGGCTCGAGGCCATCTGTGGTCACGACCCCAGGGACTCCACCTCGATCCCCGACCCGATGACCTCCTACACCGAGGGCCTGGACCGCGGCGTCGAGGGCCTGCGCGTCGGCGTGGTCAAGGAGTTCATGGGCGAGGGGTCCGAGCCCGGCGTCAAGGCTGCGATCAGCCACAGCATCGAGCGACTGGCCGCGCTGGGGGCCGAGATCGTCGAGGTCGAGCTGCCGCACGCCGACTACGGCCTGCCGGCCTACTACCTGATCGCCCCCTCCGAGGCGTCCGCCAACCTGTCCCGCTACGACGGGGTCCGCTACGGGCTGCGGGTCGAGGGCGAGACCACCCACGAGATGATGGCCAACACCCGGGCCAAGGGCTTCGGACCCGAGGTGAAGCGCCGCATCATGATCGGCACCTACGCGCTGTCCGCCGGCTACTTCGACGCCTACTACGGGCAGGCGCAGAAGGTCCGCACCCTCATCATCCGCGACTTCCAGGCCGCGTTCGACCGCGCCGACGTGCTGGTCGGGGCGACCTGCCCGACCGTCGCGTTCCCGCTGGGGGACAAGACCGCCGACCCGCTGGCCATGTACCTGAACGACGTCTACGCCGTCCCCGCCAGCCTGGCGGGCCTGCCGGCCATGAGCCTGCCCGTCGGCTTCGACGAGGTCTCGCCCCAGGATGACGGCCGGCGCGGCCTGCCCGTCGGGCTGCAGCTCGTCGGCCCGCTGCTGGGCGAGCACGTCATGCTGCGGACCGCCGCGGCGCTCGAGGCGGACCTGGACCTGGACCTGACCCCCCGCGGGCACAACGCGCTGGAGACACCATGAGCACGACCGAGTGGGAGGCCGTGATCGGCCTCGAGGTCCACGTCGAGCTGAACACGCGGACGAAGATGTTCAGCGACTGCCCGAACTCCTTCGGCGGTGACCCCAACACCCGGGTCACCGAGGTCGACCTGGGGCTGCCCGGCACGCTGCCGGTGGTCAACGGGCGGGCCGTGGAGTACGCCATCCGTCTGGGTCTGGCGCTGGACTGCGAGATCAGCCCGACCAGCGAGTTCCACCGGAAGAACTACTTCTATCCGGACATGCCGAAGAACTACCAGATCAGCCAGTACGACGTGCCGATCTGCGGGCTGGGTCACCTCGACATCGTCCTGGGCGACGGCACGACCAAGCGCGTCGGCATCACCCGCGTACACATGGAGGAGGACGCGGGCAAGTCCACCCATGTCGGCGAGTCCGGGCGCGTCCACGGCGCCGACTACAGCCTGCTGGACTACAACCGCGCGGGCGTGCCGCTGCTGGAGTGCGTGTCCGAGCCGGACATCCGTACCGCAGAGGAGGCCCAGGCCTACCTGACCGAGCTGCGCGCCATCGTCCTGGCCCTGGGGATCAGCGACGCGAAGCTTGAGGAGGGGTCGATGCGGTGCGACGCCAACGTCAGCGTCCACCGTCCCGGCACGCCCTACGGCACACGGGCCGAGATCAAGAACATGAACTCGGTGCGCTCGCTCGGCCGGGCCATCGAGTACGAGATCGCCCGCCAGGTCGACCTGATCGAGTCCGGCGGCACCGTGGTGCAGGAGACGCGCCACTGGGACGAGGACGCCGGCACCACGTCCACGCTGCGCCGCAAGGAGACGCTGGACGACTACCGGTACTTCCCCGACCCCGACCTGGTGCAGATCGCCCCGTCGCAGGAGTGGATTGAGGAGATCCGGGCGTCGCTGCCCGAGCTGCCCGCCACCACCCGCGCCCGCCTGACCGGCGACCTGGGCCTGTCTCAGAAGGATGCCTCGACGCTGTACGACGCCGGGCTGGTCCCGCTGCTGGACGCCACGGTGGGCGAGGGCGGCGATGCCGCCGAGGCCGCCAAGTGGCTGACCAACGAGGTGGCCGCCTGGCAGAACGAGACGGGGACCCCCGCGGTCCAGGCGTTGTCGGGTGCCCACCTGGCGCAGCTGCTGTCGCTGGTCGCCGACGGGACGCTGGGCAAGGGCGGGGCCCGCACGGTGCTGGCCGACGTCCTGGCCGGCAAGGGCTCACCGGCGGAGCTGGCGGGCGACCACGCGCAGGTCAGCGACACCGACGAGCTGGCGGCCATCGTCGACCAGGTCCTGGTCGAGCAGGCCGACGCCGCGCAGAAGGTCCGCGACGGCAACGACAAGGCCATCGGTGCCCTCGTCGGCGCGGTCATGCGCGCCACGAAGGGCAAGGCCAACCCGGGCCTGGTCAACCAGCTGCTGGCCGAGCGCCTGCACGGCTGAGCCGGTCACCGCGTCGGCTGGTCCTCAGCGCAGTCCACGACGGCTGGTGCTGCCGTCCCGGTTGACCGACATGCCTGCCCGAAGACCTCGACGAACTCCTCGGGGTCGCCGTCCGTCGTCTCGACGCCGTACCTGGGGTCAGGCGTGAGCTGCATCCGGTACTCGGGGCGTTCGTCTCGGTCGCTGCTGATCTCGAAGTCCGTTCCAGGCGCCCTTGTCCTGGGGAACTCCGATGGAGTCAGCGAGGGCTGGCTGCGCGGCTCGGTCTCGGATCCGTTCCGCGTCGCGGACGCATCTGTCCCAGGCGTTGCCCGGCCACGGTCAGGGTCGGTTTCGGGGTCCTCCGCTGGTGTCATGCCGAGGCCGGTCTTCCCCCGTCCACTCCCGGCGAGCTCCGCCGCGTCGGGGACCGCCGTCGTGACAGGGGCTGCTCGAGGCACGACTGCGCGGTCGCCACCCCCGGCCCCGCCCAGGCCGAGGGTCAGGCCGAGACCGAGGATCGCAGCAGACGTCACCGCCCCGA
>JBFKGB010000181.1:0-7190 GCA_041633535.1 Euzebya sp.
GTCGGCCGTCGTGCAAGCCGGCGGTGAGGACGAGGCCAAGAACCTGGCCCTGGTCCTGAAGGCCGGTGCCCTGCCGATCCAGCTGGACTTCGGCACCTTCCAGACCGTGTCGCCCACGCTGGGCGCGGACTCGCTGTCCGCCGGCCTGATCGCCGGGCTGATCGGCCTGGCCCTGGTGGCCCTGTACCTGATCGCGCTCTACCGCGGGATCGGGATGGCCGCGGTGCTCGAGCTGATCCTGTTCGGCGCGACCGTGTACGCCCTCATCGTCGTGCTGGGTGAGACCATCGGCTTCACCCTCACCCTCGCCGGCATCGCCGGTGTGATCGTGTCCATCGGCATCGCCGCGGACTCCTCGATCATCTACCGCGAGCGCTACCGCGACGAGGTCCGTGCCGGCCGGACGATCCGGACCGCAGCCGACCACGCCTTCGACAAGGCGTTCCGCACCAACCTGACCGGCAACACCGTGTCGTTCCTGGCCGCGGTCGTGCTGTACCTGCTGGCCGTCGGCCCCGTCCGCGGCTTCGCCTTCACCCTGGGCCTGTCGACCCTCGTCGACACCCTGCTGTTCGCCACCTTCACCCGTGGCGCCTTCGGGCTGATCGCCCGCAACCCCAAGCTGGCCAACGCCCCCCTCATGGGGCTGCGGGCCGGCGTCACCACCGAGCAGCTGGCCATGGCCTCCACCGGCGGCCGCGCACGCAAGAAGGGTCGTGGTCGCAAGTGAGCACCGTCAACACCGAGCCCCAGCCGGAGGACACCGGCCGCATCGAGGACAAGGACTCGGGTCTGGCCCGACTCCTGACCGGCCGCAGCGAGATCGACTTCATCGGCCGCTCCCGGACCTGGCTGTTCCTGACCCTCGCGGTGCTGACGGTCAGCCTGCTGGCCCTCGCCACCCTCGGCCTGAACTTCTCCATCGAGTTCACCGGCGGGTCCTCGTTCGTCGAGGAGGGCGCCACCCAGCCCTTCACCGTCGATGACCTGGAGGCCACGCTGGCCGAGTTCGGGATCGACCAGGCGATCGTGCAGATCGTCGACGACGGCACCGGCGCGCAGATCTCGACCCCCGCGATCTCAGAGATCGCCGGCGTGGACGACCTGGAGGTCGCCACCGCCATCGCGGAGGTCACCGGCGGCGAGGTCAGCGTGTCGACCATCGGCCCCCGCTGGGGCGACGCGGTAACCGAGCAGGCCATCCGCGGCCTGATCGTCTTCCTGGTCCTGGTCGTCGGCTACATCACCTTCCGCTTCGAGTGGCGGATGGCCGTGTCGGCCGTCATCACCCTGCTGCACGACGTCGCCATCACCGTCGGCCTGTACGCCCTCGCCGGCTTCACCGTGTCGCCCTCGACCGTCATCGCGATCCTGACGATCCTGGGTTACTCCCTGTACGACACCGTCGTGGTGTTCGACCGCATCACCGAGGACTCCTCGAAGCTGACCAGCGTCTCCACCACCTCCTACGGGACCCTGGCCAACCAGGCGCTCAACAACGTGCTGGTGCGCTCGCTGTCGACCTCGATCACCTCGGTGCTGCCCGTGGCGTCGCTGCTGTTCATCGGTGCGACCCTGCTGGGTGCCTACACCCTGTCCGACCTGGCCCTGGCCCTGTTCATCGGCATGAGCGTCGGGACCTACTCCTCCATCATCATCGCCACCCCGATGCTGGTGTGGCTGAAGGAGAAGGACCCGAAGTTCGCCGAGCTGAAGCAGCGGGCGGCCTGAGCCGGTGCACGGCCAGCAGATCGACCCCGAGGACAGCGCGCGCATCGCGGCGGGGGTCCGGGACGTCCCGGACTTCCCCGCGGCCGGCGTGGTGTTCAAGGACATCAGCCCTCTTCTGGCCGACCCGGGCGCCTTCGCCCTGGCGGTGCGCCTGCTGAGCCAGCCGTTCGACGCCTCGGGCGTCGACAAGGTCGTCGGCATCGAGGCGCGTGGCTTCATCTTCGGCGCGCCCATCGCCCAGCGGCTGGGCGCCGGGTTCGTGCCCATGCGCAAGGCCGGCAAGCTGCCGGCCGCGACGGTGTCGGAGTCCTATGACCTGGAGTACGGCAGCGCCGCCGTCGAGGTCCACGCCGACGCCTTCGCCCCCGGCGAGCGGGTCCTGGTCGTCGACGACGTCCTGGCCACCGGCGGGACCGCCGCAGCGGCCGTGTCGCTGGTCGCCCGGGCCGGCGGCGAGGTCGTCGGTTGCAGCTTCCTGATCGAGCTGGGGTTCCTGGACGGCCGCAGCCGTCTGACCGACCACGACGTCACCACCGTCCTCACCTACTGATCAACATCCACCATGGTGGATGTTGATCACGTCTTCGGACAGGCGGCGGTCCTGTGGATGCCCCAGCGTGGCGTCGGCGGATCTGGAGGATCCACAGGACCCTGTCGGACAGGGACCTGTGGCGTGACATCGACCGTGCCGGACCCGTATCGTTGACCGTCCCCCAGGCGTCGTTGCACCACCGACTACGCTTGTAGAAGATCCGAGAACAGCGGAGGTCACCACGAGCGTTGACGACCGTCATGGTCCCCCGGTAGCGGAGACGTCACCGGAGCGGAGTGGTCCTGCGTCCCAGGACCCGTCGGTCACAGCGCCCACGCAGGTGGTGGAGGGGCCTGCCACCCACACGCCGCCGCACGGGACGGGGCAGATCGGCGCCCCCGCCGCGCGCCACGCCCGTCGTCAGTCCGGCGTCCGCGCCGTCCTGGCCAGGCTGCCCTTCGACCTGGGCACCCAGGTCCCCGAGCAGATCCAGCCCCTCGTCCAGGCGCTGAAGCGGACCAACGCCCGCGTCGACATGAAGCTGATCCTGCGGGCCTACCAGGTCGCGGACGAGGCGCACTCGGGGCAGAAGCGCCGGTCCGGCGAGCCCTACATCATCCACCCGATCGGTGTCGCGGAGATCCTGGCCGACCTGGGCGCCGACACGGCCACCCTGTGCGCCGCGCTGCTGCACGACGTGGTCGAGGACACCTCCTGGACCCTTGACGACCTGCGCGCCGAGTTCGGGGACGCCACCGCCAACCTGGTCGACGGGGTCACCAAGCTCGAGCGCGTCACGGTCCAGACCAAGGAGGAGCAGCAGGCCGAGTCGCTGCGCAAGATGCTGCTCGCGATGGCCGAGGACTACCGGGTCCTGCTGATCAAGCTGGCCGACCGTCTGCACAACATGCGGACGATCCACCACATGCCGCGGCACAAGCAGGAGCAGAAGGCCTCCGAGACCCTGTCGATCTACGCGCCGCTGGCCCATCGGCTGGGCATGCAGCAGTTCAAGTGGGAGCTGGAGGACCGCAGCTTCCAGTGCATGCACCCCAAGCGCTACGACGAGATCAAGGCGATGGTCGCCGAGCGCCAGCCGGGCCGGGACAAGTACCTCGAGGAGGTCATCGCCGACGTCACCGAGCGGCTGCGCACGGTGAAGATCCGCGCCAGCATCACCGGGCGCCAGAAGCACTACTGGTCGATCTACGAGAAGATGGTCGTCCGCGGCAAGGAGTTCGACGAGATCTACGACCTGGTCGGCATCCGCGTGCTGGTCGACTCGGTGAAGGACTGCTACGCGGCCCTCGGCACACTCCACGCGGTCTGGCGTCCCGTCCCAGGGCGCTTCAAGGACTACATCGCGATGCCGAAGTTCAACCTCTACCAGTCGTTGCACACGACGGTGGTGGGGCCCGGCGGCAAGACGATGGAGGTGCAGATCCGCACCAACGCGATGCACCGGACCGCCGAGTTCGGGGTCGCGGCGCACTGGCGCTACAAGGAGACCAACCGCTCGGGCGGGGCCGGCGGTGACGCGCAGTGGCTGGACCAGATGCTGGACATGGAGTCCTCGACGCGGGACTCCTCCACCGAGTTCATGCGCAACGTCCAGATGGACCTCTATGCCGACGAGGTGTTCGTCTTCACCCCCAAGGGCGACATCCGGCAGCTGCCGCGCGGCTCGACCCCCGTGGACCTGGCCTACGCCATCCACACCGAGGTGGGGCACCGCACCATCGGCGCCCGCGTCGGCGAGCGGCTGGTGCCGCTGGAGTACGAGCTGCGCAACGGCGAGACCGTCGAGATCCTGCTGAGCAAGTCCAAGGACTCCGGCCCCTCCCGCGACTGGCTGGACTTCGTCGGCTCCTCACGTGCCCGCTCCAAGATCCGGGCGTGGTTCAGCCGTGAGCGGCGCGAGGACGCCATCGACAAGGGCCGCGAGGACCTGCGCAAGGTGCTGGCCAAGTCCGGCCGGGGCTGGAAGCGCCAGATCGCCTCGCCGCTGCTGCTCGAGGTCGCCAAGGGCCACAACTACGCCGACCTGGACGCGCTGTACCGCGCCATCGGCGACGGCCACATCACCGCCAAGGCCATCGCGCAGCAGCTGGGTGAACGGCTGGCCGAGGCCGACGGCACCGCCCCCAAGCCGGACTCCGAGGAGGAGGCCTACCAGTCCCCGGCCGTCGAGGACCTGGGGCTGCGCCGCTCAAGCGAGGCCGTCTTCGTCGAGGGCGTCGACGACGTCCTGGTGACCCTGGCGCGCTGCTGCTCGCCGGTGCCGCGCGACGACATCATGGGCTTCGTGACCCGGGGGAGGGGGATCAGCGTGCACCGCACCGACTGCCCCAACGCCGACAGCCTGCGCAGCGAGCCCGACCGCCTGGTACCGGTCCGCTGGAACACCCAGACCCCCTCGACGTTCCGCGTGACGATCGACGTCGAGGCGTTCGACCGCAAGCACCTGCTGCGCGACATCACCACGGTGCTGGGCGACGAGTTCGTGTCGATCCTGGGCGCCAACGTGACGACGAAGAAGGACCGCGTGGCGCTGCTGCGCTTCACCTTCGAGCTGGCCGACATCACCCACCTGGACCACGTGCTGCGCCAGGTCAAGCGGGTCGAGAGCGTCTACGACGCCTACCGCGTCATCCCGCGGTCCGGCGCCAAGGACGGCACGCGCCGCACGGACAGCTCCGCCAACGTCTGACCGCGGCGGGTCCGTCTCTCCCAGCGCGCCCGTGCGCTGAACGTCTGCCCCCTCCCGTGCGAGTGACCGATGGGAGGGGTTCACGCGGTCACACCGGCCGCACCAGTGGTTCTGGGCCTCAGCAGGTGACCCTGACCACAGCGCGTGGGTCACTCGCAGGGGGAGGGGTGGGTAGGCTGCGCGGCCATGAGCGCCGACTCCACCTTCATCGAGACCCTCACGCTGGGGATGTGGCAGGCCAACTGCTACGTCGTCGGCGACCACGAGACCGGCACCGCCTTCGTGATCGACCCCGGGCAGGGTGGGGACGGGCCCGTCCAGCAGGTCCTGGCCGACCGTGGCGTGACCTGCGAGGCGATCCTGTTGACCCACGGCCACCTGGACCACCTGTGGTCGGTCCCCGAGCTGGTCGCCGACCTGGACGTGCCGGTGCGGATGCATGCCGACGACCGCTGGCTGTGGGACTCCCCGGCCGCGGCGTTCGGGGCGCCGCCGGAGATGCTGCGGGCACAGTTCGACCTGGAGTGGGCACCCCCGACCGCGCACCTGCAGACCTTCACCGACGGCGCCACGATGACCCTCGCGGGGATGCAGGTGACGGCCCGGCACACACCCGGGCACACCCCCGGGTCCTCGGTGTTCCTGACCCCCGACCTGGCCGGTGACCCGGTCCTGATCTCGGGCGACCTGATCTTCGCCGGCTCGGTCGGTCGGACCGACTTCCCGCGCGGGTCGTGGGAGGAGCAGGCACGCTCGATCCACCGGGTCGTGCTGCCGCTGGACGACGCCACGACGATCGTCAGCGGCCACGGCCCCGAGACGACCGTCGGGGCCGAGCGGCGGGGCAACCCGTTCGTCCGCCAGATCATGGACGAGCTGGGGTAGCGGCTCGGGACAGGCGGGCCCCTGCGGGCGTACCCTGACGACCCAGCGTCACCTGAGGGGGTGACGCCCCGGAAGGAGCGATCGTCATGGACACCGTCGTACTGGCCCAGGATGGTGCCGCGATCGGCGCCTTCTTCGCGGTCTTCGGGCTGATCTACCTGGGGTTCATCGCCTTCTTCATCGCGTGTGCGTGGAAGCTGTTCGTGAAGGCGGGGGAGGAGGGGTGGAAGGTCCTCATCCCCTTCTACAACTACGTGGTCTGGCT
The DNA here is from genome assembly GCA_041633535.1 of Euzebya sp. Lineage (GTDB taxonomy): Bacteria > Actinomycetota > Nitriliruptoria > Euzebyales > Euzebyaceae > Euzebya. The sequence continues at coordinate 6,124 of JBFKGB010000181.1, forward strand.
GCAGATCGTCGGCCGGCCGTGGTGGTTCGTGCTGCTGCTGTTCGTGCCCTTCGGCGGTCTGGTCGTCAGCGTCCTGGTGGGCATCGACACCGCCAAGTCCTTCGGCAAGGACCAGGGCTTCGCCGTCGGTCTGATCCTGCTGGCCCCGGTCTTCTACGCGATCCTGGCCTTCGGCGACGCCCGCTACCTGGGACCGTCGGGCGGCGAGCCGCGCCCCGGCTGGCCCACCGTCGGGCAGGGCGGCTACGGCGCCTACCCCGTCGCCCAGCAGGGCTACTACCAGGCACCGCCCGGGCAGCAGTGGGGGCAGGGTGCTGCCGGTCAGGGTTGGGGGCAGGGTGCTGCCGATCAGGGCTGGGGGCAGCAGCCGCCTGCGCAGCCGCAGCAGTGGGGGCAAGGTGCTGCCGATCAAGGCTGGGGGCAGCAGCCTGCCCAGCAGCAGTGGGGGCAGGAACCGGCTCAGCCGCAATGGGGACAGCAGCCGGCTCAGCCGCAGTGGGGGCAGCCGCCGGCCCAGCCGCAGTGGGGGCAGGGTCCACCCGATCAGGGTTGGGGACAGGCGCCCCCAGCGCAGCCCGAGCAGCAGGACGCTGCGAACCAGGGCTGGGGCGAGTGGGGTCAGCGGGAGGAGCCGTCCGACAGGCCCAGCTGACCGGCCGGGCTGCATCGCAACGTCACAGGGGTGCCGTCACCACGGGCCGTCGCAGGCGTAGGGTGACGACACGGTAGGTACCGACAGAAGGACATCAGCGTGGTCGACTACGTCAAGCTCGTGATCAGCAGGTACGCGGAGTTCAGCGGACGATCGCGGAGGAGTGAGTACTGGTACTGGACGCTCGCCGTGTTCATCGGCGCGATCCTGACCTCCATCATCGACGGGATCATCGGCGTGCCGGTGACCTACATCCTGTTCCTGCTGGCCACGTTCGTGCCCGGCCTGGCCGTGGCCGTGCGACGTCTGCACGACACGGGACGCAGCGGCTGGTGGCTGCTGATCGCCCTGATCCCGCTGGTCGGTCCGATCCTGCTGATCGTCTGGCTGGCGACGGACAGCGCGCCGGGCGCCA
>JBFKGB010000182.1:0-7123 GCA_041633535.1 Euzebya sp.
AGCTGGCGCAGACGAAGGCCGAGGTCGAGGCGCTCGGTCGCGAGTGCGTCGTGGTGACCGGCGACGTCGCCGACCCCGACACCGCCGATCGAACCGTCCAGGCGGCCATGGACGCCTTCGGCAAGGTCGACGTCCTCGTGAACAACGCCGGGATCGGCACCGCCGTGCCCGCCACGCACGAGACCCCCGAGCAGTTCCGCCAGGTCATCGACATCAACCTCAACGGGTCCTACTGGATGGCGCAGGCCTGCGGCCGGGTCATGCAGCCGGGATCCTCCATCATCAACATCTCCTCCATCCTGGGCTTCACGACCGCTGGGCTGCCGCAGGCCGCCTACGCCTCGTCCAAGGCCGCGGTGGTGGCGATGGCCCGCGACCTGGCGCAGCAGTGGACCGGCCGCAAGGGCATCCGGGTCAACGCGATCGCGCCGGGGTTCTTCGAGTCCGAGATGACCGAGCAGTACCCCGACGGGTACCTCACGAAGATGATGGCCCGCGTGCCCGCCGGCCGGAAGGGCGACCCGGCCGAGTTCGTCGCTGCGGTCCTGTACCTCGCCTCGGACGCCTCCGGCTACTGCACGGGCATCTGCCTGCCGGTCGACGGCGGAATCCTGACGAGCTGAGGGCGCGATGACCACCGACGTCACGGCCTCGGAGCCGGGCATCCCGGCGCCGGCCCGGGCTGCGCTCGTCGTCGCCCTCCTCTACGTCTTCCTGGTCGGGGTCGGCCTGCTCGAGGACTCCATCGTCGCGCTGGGACCCGACGTGCAGGAGACGCTGTTCGCCAGCGTCACCAACCCGCTCGCCGGCCTGTTCGTCGGGATCCTGGCCACCGTGCTGGCCCAGTCCTCCTCGGTCACCACCGCCACGATCGTCGGCCTCGTCGGCTCGGGGCTGCTGGGCGTCGAGGACGCGGTGCCCATGATCATGGGTGCCAACATCGGGACCACCGTCACCAACACGCTGGCCTCACTGGGCCACCTGCGGCGTGCCAAGGAGTTCCAGGCAGCGTTCGCGGCCGCGACCGTGCACGACATCTTCAACGTCATCAGCGTCATGGTGCTGCTGCCGCTGGAGCTGGCCACCGGTGTCCTCAGCCGCACTGCGGCCGCCCTCAGCGGGGCGCTGGTGGGCAGCAGCGGCCGCACCTTCGAGAGCCCGATCAAGGCCGCGGTGGGTGCGCCGGCCAAGCTGGTGGACGGGGTGCTGACCGGGATCGGGGCCGACGGCCCCCTGCTGGGGCTCCTGCTGCTGGTCATCGGCCTGGGGCTGATCTTCACCGCGCTGGCCGCGATCACCCGCAACATGCGGACGCTGGTCGCCGACCGGGTCGAGCGGACGGTCAACGACGTGCTGAGCCGTGGCGGCGGGGTCCCCGCGATCGTCGCCGGCGTGCTGATCACCGTCGCGGTGCAGTCCTCGAGCATCACGACCTCGATCCTGATCCCCCTGGCCGCGTCGGGCGTGCTGTCCCTCCGCAACACCTATCCCGTCACCCTCGGCGCCAACGTCGGCACGACGGTCACCGCGCTGCTGGCCTCGCTGGCGACCGACCGTCCCGAGGCCCTGACCATCGCGCTGGTCCACACGATGTTCAACATCGCCGGCATCCTGCTGCTGTACCCGGTCCCGGCGCTGCGCGACATCCCAGTGAACCTGGCCGAGCGGACCGCCGCGGCCGCCAGCGCCCGTCGTCAGCTCGTGGCCGTCTACGTCATCGGCCTGTTCATCGTCGTGCCCGTCGTGGGCGTTCTGCTGCTGCGCTAGAAAGGCACCACCATGTTCAAGTTCCTGAGGGGCCGCCCCGGCGGCATGGACTCCATCGACCGCACGGTCGGCGAGATGCTGATCGACTGCCGGCACACCTTCGACCTGGCGATGGCGGCGCTCGAGGCAGGCGAGGACATCAGCGGCCTGGCCGCCGACGTCCGCGCCACGGACGAACGGATCAACGCCGCCGAGGAGCAGGTCCGCCGGCAGCTGATCGTCCACGTCGCCGTGCACGGTGGGGACGACGTCGGCGCGGTGCTCGCCGACCTGCTGGTCGTGAAGAAGCTGGAGCGCATCGGCGACCAGCACAAGAACATCCTGGACCTCGCCGAGGAGGGGGTCCGGCTGGGCGGCGCAGCCGACCACGAAGAGTTCGAGGAGCTGCGCCGCGAGGTGTCGGAGATGTTCGCCACGACCGCGGCCATCGTCGCCGACGCCGACGGTGACAGGGCGCTGGCGCTGGGGCAGCGTGCAGCCGTCATGCGCAGCGACCTCGACGGACGCATCCGCGAGCTGATCCACACCGACCTGCCGGGGTCCCACGCGGTCCCCCGGGTGCTGCTGCTGCGCTACCTAAAGCGCATCGTCGCCAACCTCGCCGGGGTCGCGATGACGGTGCGCGACGGCATCGAGCGCACCGAGCGGGACCCCTCCGGCGAGGACGTCACCGACGACTAGGGGGGCGTGGGCTCAGGCCAGGTCGACGGCCCGCACGCCGGTGGCGCCGATCGCCTGGGCGATGTCGTCCAGCACGTCGTGGGGGATGCGGGAGTCCACGGCCATGGCCACCAGGGCCTCGCCGCCGGTGTCGGTCCGGCCGACCTGCATGGCGGCGATGTTGACCTCGGCGTCACCCAGACGGCCGCCGATGATCCCGACGACGCCGGGCCGGTCGGCGTAGCGGAAGAACGCCATGTGGTCCGCCGGCTCCATGTCGACGTCGAAGCCCCAGACCTGGACCAGGCGCGGCTTGTGGTTGGGGCCGACGAGGGTCCCGGCGACGGCGTTGTCCCCCGCCTTCAGCCGCACGAGCGACACGTAGTCCTGGGTGTCGGCGTTGGTGAGGGTCGACAGGACGACGTCGCGCTCCTTGGCGATCAGCGGGGCGTTGACGAACGTGACCGGCTCGTGGACGACGTCGGTGAGCATCCCGCGCAGCGCCGACAGGTTCAGCGCGTCGTGCGGCTCGCCGGCGATGCGCCCGTGGTACTCCACGCAGACCGTGCCGGTCGTCTCCTTGCCCCCGCCCACGGCGGTGAACAGCCGACCGAGGGTCTCGGTGAGGGCCATGTAGGGCTTGACGGCCTCGGGGATGCCCCCGCCGACCTCGACGTTCACCGCTGAGGGGACGAACTCCCCGTCCAGGGCCAGCGCGACGGCCTCGGCGACCTGGGTGCCCGCCTTGTCCTGCGCCTCGTCGGTCGAGGCGCCCAGGTGGGGCGTGGCCACCAGGTTGGGGAGGGACAGCAGCGGGCTGTCCCCCACCGGCTCCTCATCGAACACGTCCAGGGCCGCACCACGGATCCAGCCCTCGGTCAGCGCGGTGTGCAGCGCGGCCTCGTCGACCAGGCCGCCGCGGGCAGCGTTGACCAGCAGGCCGCCGGAGCCCAGCGCCTGCAGCTCGGCCTTGGAGATGATGCCGGCCGTCTCGGGGGTCTTGGGCAGGTGCACGGTGATGATGTCGGCCTTCTCGCAGACCTCCATGACCGTGGGGACGAGCTCGACGCCCAGACGGGCGGCACGCTCGGCCGTCACGTAGGGGTCGTAGGCGATCAGGTGGACCCCGAAGGCCATGAGCCGCTGGGCGACGAGGGTGCCGATGCGCCCCAGACCCAGGACACCGACGGTCTTGCCGGCCAGCTCGACACCCTGCAGCTTGGACCGCAGCCACTTGCCCTCGCGCAGCGAGGCGTCGGCCTCGGGGACGCGCCGGGCCAGGCTCAGCAGCAGGGCGACCGCGTGCTCGGCGGCCGAGATGATGTTGGACTGGGGGGCGTTGCACACCAGCACGCCACGTGCCGTGGCGGCGGGGATGTCCACGTTGTCCAGCCCGATGCCCGCGCGGGCGACGACCTTCAGCTTGTCCGCGGCCGCGAGGACGTCGGCGTCGATGGTCGTCGCGGACCGGATGACGACGGCGTCGTACTCCCCGATGGCGGCGATCAGCTCGTCCTTCGGCAGTCCGGTGCGGACGTCGACGTCGAAGCGTTCGGCCAGCAGCGCCACACCGGCGTCGCTGAGCGCATCGGCAACAAGGACCTTCATGGGGATGACAACCTTCTCACGGGGGGCGGGATCGCGGGCATCCACCATAGGTGGACCACACGAGCTTCCCCACATCGCGCCGGGTTGCGAACCGTCCGAACGGGCGTGGACCGCCGGACGGTGCGGCCCCGCACCACTCATGGCTCGTACGGAACGTCCAGCGGACCGGGCGCGATGCGGAACTGCCCGGTGGCGGCGAGGCGCAGCTCGATGGCGGTCGGCCAGGGGTTGGCGATGCAGCCGTCCAGCGATCCGCTCTGCTGCTCCATGACCGGTGCGACGAGGCCCGGGCCGGGGCACCGCAGGTGGTGCATCCCCAGAAGGTGCCCGACCTCGTGGTTCACCAGCATGGTCCGGTAGGACTCGACGTCGCCGGGCCAGTGGGGCACGGCCTCGCGCCAGCGGATGGCGTTCAGCACGACCAGCGGGCCGTTCTGGCACGAGAAGCGGCCACCGACGTCGTAGGGCTGGCACAGCTGCTGCGCCTCCTCCCCCTCCGCGATGACGATCAGGTTGGTCGCGTCGGGCCGCTCCTGCAGGTCGATGCCGGCCTGCTGCCAGCCCCTGGGGTCCTCGAGGACCGCGGTGACCACGGCCGCGGCGTCGGCCAGCACCGGGTCGGGGCTGCGCACCTCGACCCGGTAGGTGATCACACGCGGCTCGGCGTCGACGACCGGCTCCGCCGACGCCACCGCAACCGGCTCGGCGGCCGCGGACGGCGCGACCGCGGGCCCCGTCGTTGGCGTCACAGCGGACCCCGGGCCCCGCGCGGCGACGGGCGCCGCCGCCTTCACGCCCCCGACGTCGGTCAGCCGCACGCCCGCCAGGACCACCCCGGCAGCCAGCAGACCGAGGATCAGGGCAGCCAGGACAGGGGGCGTTGCACGAGCCATGACACGAGCCATGACACGAGGATGGCACCGGAAACCCACCGGGGATGGTGAAGAACGGTTCCCGCCTGCCGATGGGACCGTGAGATGTCCTCCCTCACCGCGCGGTCCCGCACGAGCAGCGTCATGCCCAGGCTGCTGGTGGCCGTCGCGATGGCCCTGCTCGGGAGCGGTCTGTCCGTGGCCGTCGCGACCGACGTCGCACAGAAGCAGGCGGACATCCGGCTGCACGAGGACCTGGCGGTCCGGGCCGGCTCGATCGGCGCGACGCTGCAGCGGGTGGGCAGCCTTGTCGCCGGCGCCAGCGCGCACTTCTCGCAGGTGATGGACGACCCGGCCGCGGTCACCGACGACGACCTTCGGGTCTACCTGGACGCGGTCGGCGGTGACGCGCGGTACCCGGAGCTGGCCGAGGGCCTGGACTACATCATCCGTGCGCCCCGCGACGAGCTGCAGACGCTGCAGACCGCCCGCCGTCGCTCGATGCCGGGCTTCACCATCGACGGGGGCTCGGTCCAGGTCTACCAGGCCGTGCTGTGGGGACGGTCCTCCGGCGGTGGCCACGGACGTCTGGCCGACACCGACCCGGACCGCTCGACCGCGCTGGACGACGCCGAGGCCGCCGGCGAGGTACGGCTGACGGCGCCGCTGACCGGGGGGGCCACGCCGGGTGCGCGGGTGGTCGATGTCGTCGGACCGGTGACGCACCGCGCCACCGGGACGGTGCTCGGATGGGTGCGTGTCACCGTCCCCGTGCCCGAGCTGATCGCGGCGGTCCCGCTGCGGGACGGGGCCGTGGTGTCCATCACCGACAACCACCTGCCCCTCAGCGGTCCGGCCCTGCCCGACGACGCCATCGACCAACAGCTGACCCTGGAGGTCCTGGGGCGTGAGTGGCTGCTGACGGCGGCATCCCCTGAGGCCGGCCCTGACCGGCTGCTGCTGACCGTGGGCCTGCTGCTGACGCTGGTGGCCATGCTGCTGCTGGACCGGACACAGCGGTCAGGGACACGGCTGCGGTCCGACGCCGCGCATGCCAGCGCCCAGCGGGACAGCTACGCCCGACTCGTCGACGTGGTCATCGACAACGTCGACGTCGGCATCGTCGCCTGTGACGTCGATGGCCGGACGACGCTGACGAACGACGCGGCCGCGCAGATGCTGGGCGCGGGCCGGACGACGGACGGCGCGCAGGACCAGGTGGACCGGCTGCTGCAGCGCGCCATCGCCGGCGACGCCGTCATGGAGGAGGTCGTCGTCATCTGCCCCGAGGGACCCCGCACCCTCTGCGTCCGGGCCCATCCCCTGCGGCTGGACGGCGGAGGGACGGGTGGCGCCGTGGCTGCTATCCAGGACGTCACCGAGCGGAAGTCGGCCGAGACGGACCTGATGCGGCTGGCGATGCAGGACGACCTGACCGGTCTGGCCAACCGCCGCGCGCTGTCGATGGCCCTGGAGGCGTCGCTGGACCGTCAGCGTGCAGGCGGCCCTGCCATCACGCTGCTGCTGATGGACCTCGACCGGTTCAAGCAGGTCAACGACACCCTGGGCCACCACCGGGGCGACCAGATGCTGACCGACGTGTCGACCCGGCTGCGGGACCACATCCACGAGGGCGACGTCGCGGCCCGGATCGGTGGCGACGAGTTCGTCCTGCTGTGTCCGCACCTGGGGTCGACGGCCGAGGCGACCCGGCTGGCCCATCACGTCCTCGCGACCCTCACGCCGGTGCTGCGGCTCTCCGAGGCCGCAGGGATCCGCAGCGGCGTCAGCATCGGTGTCGTGCGCCCCGACGCCGGGGTCTCCGTCGACGACGTCATGCGCTTCGCCGACCTCGCCATGTACGAGGCGAAGGCGGCCGAGGGGACCTCGGTCCGCCTGTACCGGCCGGCGATGGACACCCATGCAGCAGACAGCCATGCCACCGAGATCGCGCTGCGCCTGTCCACGGTCGACGGGTCGCTGCGCCTGCGGTTCCAGCCGGTGGTGGACGTCGCCACCGGCGCGATCGTCAGCGCCGAGGCGCTGGTGCGGTGGTACCGCGACGGGGTCGAGCAGACCCCGGACGCGTTCCTGCCGATCGCCGAGCAGTCCAGCCTGATCGCCGAGATCGACCTGTGGGTGCTGCGCGAGGCGTGCCGTGCCGCCGCGGACCCCCTGATGCCGCCCGTCGTCAACATCAACGTCAGCGCCAGGAC
>JBFKGB010000183.1:0-7109 GCA_041633535.1 Euzebya sp.
CGATGATCCAGTCGGCGGTCTTGACGACCTCGAGGTCGTGCTCGATGACGATGACGGTGTTGCCCTTGTCCACGAGACGGTGCAGGACCTCCAGCAGCTTGCGCACGTCCTCGAAGTGCAGACCGGTGGTCGGCTCGTCCAGGATGTAGACGGTCTGGCCGGTCTGGCGCTTCCGCAGCTCGGAGGCCAGCTTCACGCGCTGCGCCTCGCCGCCCGAAAGGGTCGTCGCGGACTGCCCCAGCCGGACGTAGCCCAGGCCCACGTCGACCAGGGTCTCGAGGTGGCTGCGGATCGACGTCAGGTTGGTGAAGAAGCCCAGCGCCTCGTCGATCGGCATGTCGAGGATGTCGGCGATCGTCTTGCCCTTGTAGTGCACCTGCAGGGTCTCGCGGTTGTAGCGGGCCCCCTTGCACACCTCGCACGGCACGTAGATGTCGGGCAGGAACTGCATGTCGATCTTGATCGTGCCGTCGCCCTTGCAGTTCTCGCAGCGGCCGCCCTTGACGTTGAAGGAGAAGCGTCCGGGCTGGTAGCCGCGGACCTTCGCCTCCTGCGTGGCGGCGAACAGCTTGCGGATCTGGTCGAAGACGCCGGTGTAGGTCGCCGGGTTGGACCGTGGTGTCCGGCCGATCGGCGACTGGTCGATGCCGACGATCTTGTCGACCTGCTCGAGCCCCTCGACCCGGCGGTGCGCCCCGGGCACCACGCGGGTGCCGTAGACGTGCCGCTGCAGGACCGACTTCAGGATGTCGTTGACGAGGGTGGACTTGCCGCTGCCGCTGACCCCGGTGACGGCGGTGAACACGCCCAGCGGGAACCCGACGGTGACGTTGTCCAGGTTGTTCTCGGTCGCCCCCTTCACCGTCAGGGACCGGGTCTTGTAGGCGCGGCGCCGCGACTCGGGGACGGGGATGGACTTGCGGCCGGACAGGTAGGCACCGGTGATCGAGCGCTGGTTGTCCATCAGCCCCTGCAGGCTGCCGGAGTGCACGATCTCGCCGCCGTGCTCGCCGGCGCCGGGACCGATCTCGATGATGTGGTCGGCGGCCTCCATCGTGGCCTTGTCGTGCTCGACGACGATCACGGTGTTGCCCAGGTTGCGCAGCCGTACCAGCGTCTCGATCAGCCGTTCGTTGTCGCGCTGGTGCAGACCGATGGACGGCTCGTCCAGCACGTACAGGCAGCCCACCAGACCCGACCCGATCTGGGTGGCCAGGCGGATGCGCTGCGCCTCACCGCCCGCCAGGGTCCCCGCAGCACGGCTGAGGGTCAGGTACTCCAGCCCCACGTCCAGCAGGAAGCGCAGCCGCTCGTTGATCTCCTTCAGGACGGGCTCGGCGATCATCGCGTCCCGCTGGTTCAGCACGACCTCGCTGAAGAACCGCTCGCTCTGCCCGATCGACATGGCCGACACGTCGGCGATGGACTTCCCCTCGATCAGGACGTGCAGCGGGAGGGAGCGCAGCCGGGCGCCCCTGCAGGTGGGGCAGGGCACCTCCCGCATGTACTCCTCGATCTTGTCCCGCTGGTAGTCGGAGTCGGTCTCGAGGTACTTGCGCTGCAGCCACGGGATCGCACCCTCGAAGGTGGCGTTGTAGCTGCGCTTGCGGCCGTAGCGGTTGGTGTAGCTGACGTGGATCTTGTCGTCGCTGCCGTGCATCAGCATGCGGCGCGCCGGTCCGGGCAGCTTCTTCCACGGCGTGTCGACACGGAAGCCCTCGCGGGTGGCCAGCGCGGACAGGACCTGGGCGAAGTAGCGCTGCTGGGGCCCGGTCGAGAAGGGGATCAGGACGCCGTCCTCGATCGAGTCGTCCTCGCTGGTGATGACCAGCTCGGGGTCGACCTCCTTCCGGATCCCCAGGCCGTCGCACGCGGTGCAGGCGCCGTAGGGGGTGTTGAAGGAGAACGACCGGGGCTCGAGACGGTCGAACGACAGCCCGTCGTAGGGGCAGGCCAGGTGCTCGGAGAACACCAGGTGCTCGCCCTCGCCCTCCTTGGGGACGGTGAGGACCGCGACCATGCCGTCGGCAAGGTCCAGGGCCTGCTCGATGGCGTCGGTCAGGCGGCGGCGGATGTCGGGCTTGGCGACCAGACGGTCGACGACCACGTCGATGTCGTGCTGCTCGTAGCGGGCCAGGTCGGGCGGGTCGGCCAGGTCGACGGTCTCGCCGTTGACCCGACCGCGCGCGAAGCCCTTGGCCGACAGCTCCTTCATCAACGTCGTGTAGTTGCCCTTGCGGCCGCGCACGACCGGTGCGAGCACCATGAAGCGCTCGCCCTCGGGCAGCGCCTCGAGCTGGTCGACGATCTGCTCGGCGGACTGCTGCTCGATCGGGCGACCGCACTTGGGGCAGTGGGGCTTGCCGATGCGGGCGAAGAGCAGCCGCAGGTAGTCGTAGACCTCGGTGATCGTGCCGACGGTCGACCGCGGGTTCTTCGACGTCGTCTTCTGGTCGATCGAGATCGCCGGCGACAGCCCCTCGATGAAGTCGACGTCGGGCTTGTCCATCTGCCCGAGGAACTGCCGCGCGTAGGCCGACAGGGACTCGACGTAGCGGCGCTGCCCCTCCGCGTAGATCGTGTCGAAGGCGAGGCTGGACTTGCCGGATCCCGAGAGGCCGCTGAAGACGACCAGCGCATCGCGCGGGATCTCGATCGAGACGTTCTTGAGGTTGTGCTCACGCGCGCCGGCGACGCGCAGCACCGAGGCAGGGGTGGCGTCAGATGCGGGGGTGGCTGCGGACGGGCTGAGATCTGTGGTGCTCACGACAGGACAAACCTACCCGTGGGGTGCGACACCACACCGTCCCTGACGGCCGTCCCGGATCAGCTGAACGCGGACCGTAGCGCAGCGGTCGCCGAGCCGACGACCTCGTCGTCCGACAGGTCCGCCACGCGGCGGGCGACGGAGCCGGCGTTGAAGCCCATCAGCAGCGGCTGACCGGTGACCGGCAGCAGGTTCACCCACTCCACCCACTCTCCGGGCGTGCTGGGCACGATCCCGATCAGGGCGACCTCGGGATCCCAGAAGACGTCGTCGAACCGCAGGATGCACTTGTCCAGCACACCCATCCCCAGGCGGCCGACCGCCTGCGTCGCGGCGGGCGGCAGCGGGGGGTCCAGCAGCACGTCGCCCGCCTGCAGCACCCCCAGGGGGAGGGTGAGGATCGCGCCGTCCGCCGTCATCTGCCCCGCCGGGCCCTCGAGCCGCACCCCGCTCGCGGAGTGCACGACACGCGTCACGGGCCATCCGGTCGTCACCAGGTCGTCCAGGCCCAGGCCCGACAGCAGCCGGGCGTACCCGCCCACCACCAGCGCGTCGCCGCCGCCGAGCTCCTCCCCCTCCTCCCCCGCCGACGGCGAGATGTCGGCGACGTCGGCCCCCAGCTCGTGCTCGACCTCCGCAGCGGTCGCGTAGGCGCCACGGTCGCCGCCCTGCCGGTCGCGCAGGTCCAGGTCGTCGTAGTCGAACGGCGACAGCGACACGTCGGCGTCCTCGGCCAGGTCGACCAGCGGGTTGTCGTCCAGGCCGTGGATCCACGACGCGCCCCGCTCCAGGACGGTCCCCCACCGCTGGACCGAGTCCACCCGGCCGCCGGTCCGGTCGCGGGCCTCCACCACACGGACGTCCACGCCGGCGTCGTCGAGGGTCGCTGCCGCCGCCAGCCCGGCCGCGCCGGCGCCGACGACGAGTGCGTCGGCCACGCCGGTGGTCAGCAGCTGCTCGGCGGCCCTGACCCCGCTGGCCAGCGCGCCGTGCACCGTCGCGGGGAAGTCGCGGTCGGTGGCCTCACCGGCGAGGAGCAGGCGGGGCCCGACCGGCTCGCGCAGCGCGGCGCGGTCGGCGGGGGTGCTGCCCACCCGCAGGTAGCTGTAGCTGCCGCGGGCCCACGGGTCCTGCGACCACCGGGTCAGGACGGCGTCGACCGGGTCGGGCACGTCCACGACCTCGGCGCAGCCGGCCGTACCGATGGCCACCGCACCGGCCGCGGGCAGCAGTCGGGCGGCGGTGACACCACGGCCGACCCGCAACGCCGTCTGCAGCAGGCCACGTCGATCCATGCCCCATCCTCCCACACCGACGGTGCGCCCTCGGGTGCGCCACCTCCCCCGCGGGGTAGAACGGCCCGCATGGACTACCCCGACAACGGCCACGTCGAGCGCGGCGGCCCGACCGCCATCCGCACCGTCACCCTGCCCGACGGCGTGCAGGTGCAGATCCGCAAGCTCTCCGTGGGTCCGATGGACAACAACGCCTACCTGCTGGTGGAGGGTGAGGAGGCGTTGCTGATCGACGCCGCCGACGACGCCGAGCGACTGCTGGAGGAGATCGGCCGGGCGGACGAGCCGGGACCGGCCGCCGGGGTCCACGTCGTGACGATCATGACGACGCACGGCCACCGCGACCACTGGCAGGCCCTGAACGAGGTGGCGGCTGCCACCGAGGCGGAGGTCGTGTTCCACGCAGCGGACGCCGACATGATCGGCCGCCATGCCTACCGCCACGTGGGCGACGGCGACGTGCTGACCTTCGGCCGCGCCTCGGTCCGCCTGATCCACAACCCCGGCCACACGCCGGGGTCCACCTCGGTCCTGCTGGGCGAGCAGCACCTGTTCACCGGCGACACGCTGTTCCCCGGTGGTCCCGGCAACACCTTCGGCGACGCCGACGCGTTCGCCCGGATCATGGACTCGTTGGAGGCGAAGCTGTTCGGCCCGCTGGGTGACGACGTCCACGTCTACCCCGGGCACGGGGACGACACGACGCTGGGCGCCGAACGTCCCTCGTTGCCGGAGTGGCGCGAGCGGGGCTGGTGAGCGGTCAGCCCAGCAGCGCGTTGGCCTCGTCCAGGACCGCCTGACAGACCGCACCCGTCCCACCCAGCGCGATGGCCCTGCTCGGCTGCAGCGTCCTGATGACGTCGACGATGGCCGCGGGCAGGTCCCCGCACTGCGGGACCAGCAGGATCGGCCCGGCGTCCAGCGCCGCCCCCGACAGCGCGTCGGGGAAGGCGTCGGCCCTGGCCAGGTACACCTCGGTGGCACCGCGCGGGAACTGGTAGCGGGCGATCGCCGCGGACGTCTCGAACCGGCTGCTGCCGCCCAGACGCAGGTCGGGGGGCGCGGTGCCGGGGGGCGCCGGCGGCGGGTCGTTGACACCACCCTGCGAGCCGTCGGCCGGGACGTCGACCCAGCCGTCGTTGGGCATGATGTCGCCGTTCGACCCGACCTGGAAGATCACCTGGAGGAACGCCAGCGCACCACCGAAGCAGGCCTGGACGTCGAAGGTCATGTACTGCCACCGGTCCTGCGGCTCGACGGTGAGGTTCCCCTCACACGTGATCTGCTCGTTGGTGACGTTGATGATGTAGGCCCGCGGCGGGATGCCCGTGGCGCGCTCGAGGACCGCGTCGAAGTTCGTCGAGGACGTGCCCTGCATCGTGTTCAGGTGCACCCGCCACGAGCCCGGTGCCGGGTCACGGAACTGCGCGGCCAGGTCCAGGCTGGTGGCGCTCAGCGACACGCAGCCCTCGATGAGGTCCTGCCCACCGGCGGACCCCGTCCCGGCACCGTCGAGCAGACGGACCGGACAGCTGTCGGGCTGGGCCTGCACCCCTCGGTCCTGCACGACGGTGAGCACGGCGATCAGCAGGACCACCGCCCCCGCCGTCAGCCACCTCCTGACCGGTGTTGCGTGTGACACGGTGTCCCTCCAATGGTGTCGGCAGCCTCGCCGTCAGCAGCGGTGCTGGCGGTGACCCGCCAATCAACCACCCGTGGGGCCATCGCACCAGCAGATCTTCAGCGGGAGGCCGCGATGTCGAGCTCGCTGCCGAGCCGGCCGTCGTCGAACCCCGCCTCGATGAGGGTGTCGACCAGCGCCGCCGTGACCGTCCGGGTCCGCGTGCAGCCCGGGTCGTCGCACCGCACGGCCACCACATCCCCGAGCGGTCGCGGCTCCGCGGCACCCGTCTGGACATGCAGCCCGTCGACGGTCCCCGCCCGGGTCACCGGGTCCAGCAGGACGGTCGCCAGGGTGGTGCGTGGGTGTGGCGGGGTGCCGGTGCACACGATCAGGACCCGGGCGGCGTAGCGGCGTCTCCTCATGCTGGGCGATGATGGCCGGTGGGACCGTCGACGGCCACCGCCCCCGTTCCTGCCGCCCGGACCTGCACGTCCCGCCACCGGCGACCGACGCCACGATGTGTGATGCTGTGGGGGACAAGCCTCGACAGGGTGGACGGGCGTGCCACCGGGGTGACCCTCCGGCGCCCACGGACCCACCCTCCCCTCAACATGGGAGCGACATGACAGATCCTGCGTTCGCGCCGTTGCAGCTGACGGTGCCGGAGCCGGCCTTCAGGCCCGGCGACGTCCCTGCCTTCACCGACCTGGACCTCCCGTCCGCCGGTGAGACACCCCGCCCGGCGGTCGACGCCGACCCCGCCGACATCCGTGACATCGCCTACGGGCTGGTCCGCGTCCTGGACGACGACGGTGCCGCCGTCGGTCCGTGGGTGCCCGACCTGACGTCCGAGGAGCTGGTCGAGGGCCTGCGCCACATGCTGACGGTGCGTGAGTTCGACCGTCGCATGCTGAACGCGCAGCGCACCGGCAAGACGTCGTTCTACATGCAGTGCCTGGGCGAGGAGGCCATCGCCTGCGGCGTCCAGGCGCACCTGCGCACCGGGGACATGAACTTCCCGACCTACCGCCAGCAGGGCCTGCTCATCACCCAGGGCTACCCCCTGGTGGACATGATGTGCCAGATCTTCTCCAACGAGCGCGACCCGATCCTGGGTCGGCAGCTGCCGGTCATGTACTCCTCCAAGGAGTACGGGTTCTTCTCGATCTCGGGCAACCTGGCGACGCAGTTCAGCCAGGCCGTCGGCTGGGCCATGGCCTCGGCCATCAAGGGTGACGACAAGATCGCGTCGGCCTGGGTCGGCGACGGCTCCACGGCCGAGGCCGACTTCCACTCCGCGCTGGTCTTCGCCTCGACCTACCAGGCGCCCGTGGTGCTGAACATCGTCAACAACCAGTGGGCGATCTCGACCTTCCAGACCATCGCCCGCGGTGGCGCCGCGACGTTCGCCGCCCGCGGTCAC
>JBFKGB010000184.1:0-7098 GCA_041633535.1 Euzebya sp.
GACGCTGCACGCGACCAGCGGACACCGGTGGATCCTTCGGGCGAAGGGTAACCACACGCGGCACAGCGAACGGCTCACCGACGCGCTTCAACCCGGGGACAGGCTCGCCTACGCCTTCGGCTCGAGTCCGGTGACAGCCCTCGGCCCGCCGTCGCCGGTGGGTGTCGCCGCAGGGTTCACCTTCGGCGACGGAACCAGGGATTCCCGGGGGTCGGCGAGAGCCGTCTTCCATCACCCGGAGAAGGACCTGGCCCTCCGTCAGTACTTCCCTGCACGGGCTGAGCCGAAGTCGTCCCCCAGCGACCCGCGCCCGTACATCGATGGCCTGCCGAATGCATGGCGCCGCCTGCCCGACATCGAGGAGAACGCGCGCTACCTCTACGGCTGGCTGGCGGGCTACTTCGCGGCCGACGGTTGCGTGTCGAAGGACGGGCAGGTGATCCTCAGCTCGGCCGACCATGACGCGCTGGAGCGCGTGCGGCTGATCGCCAACCGGATCGGCATCGGTACGTACGGGATCAAGACACAACTCCGGACGGGGTACGGGACGTCGCCGACGCCCCTGCACCATCTGACCTTCATAGCCAGCACGCTACGTCCAGGGTTCTTCGTACTCGACGGACACCGTGAGCGGTTCGAGGCCATCCCGGCGGACCGGGTCACCCGTGAACGCCGGGGGTGGATCGTGCGCTCAGTGGTGCCAACCGACCGAGTGGAGGAGGTCTACTGCGCCGAGGTGGAGGGGACCCACACCTTCGCGCTCGCTGACAACATCCTCACGGGCAACTGCTTCGGCTGTGGGGTCGGCGGCGACTCCATCCGGTTCGTCCAGGAGATCGAGGGGCTCAGCTTCACCGAGGCGGTCGAGAAGCTGGCCCGCCAGTTCGGGGTCACCCTCCGCTACCAGGAGCTGCGGCCCGGTCAGAAGAAGGCGCTGGGCAAGCGCACCCGCATGCTGGAGCTGCTCGCCGAGGCCGACACCTTCTACCGCCAACAGCTCAGGTCGGACGCCGGCAGGCAGGCGCGCGAGTACCTGCAGGGTCGGCAGGTGCCGCCCTCCGCCTGGGAGGTCTTCGGGATCGGCTGGGCACCGGACGCCTGGGGGGACCTCAGCGACCACCTGATCGGCAGGGGCGCGTCCGCGGATGACCTGGTCGAGGCGGGTCTGGCCACCCGCGGCAAGCGGGGACCGGTGGACCGGTTCCGCGCCCGCGTGCTGTTCCCCATCCGCGACCAGCGTGGCTCCGACGTCGTGGCCTTCGGCGGCCGGATCCTGCCCGAGGGCGCGGTCGTCACGCAGATGGACGGGACGGCGCCGAAGTACATCAACTCGCCCAAGTCCGACGTGTACGACAAGTCCACGACCCTCTACGGTCTTGACCTTGCGCGGCGCGAGATCGTCAAGCGGCGGGAGGTGCTGGTGGTGGAGGGGTACATGGACGTCATCGCCCTGCACCTGGCGGGGATGACCAACGCGGTCGCGCCGTGCGGGACCGCGCTGACCGAGCAGCACTTCACCATGATCCAGCGGATGGACGCCCGGGTGACGCTGTCGCTGGACGCCGACGCCGCTGGCTTCAACGCGGCGGAGCGTGCCCGCGAACGGGCCGAGGGGGCCGGCGTCGCCGACCTGGGGGTGCTGGTGCTGCCCGAGGGGCAGGACCCTGCCGACCTGGTGGCCAGCGGTGGCATCGAGGCCGTCGAGAAGGCGCTGGCGGCACGTCGGACGGCGGTGGAGTTCCAGATCGACCACCTGCTGCGGTCGGCCGACCTGTCCACGCCCGAGGCCAAGACGACCGCCTACCGCTCCACCTTCGACCTCCTGGGCCGCATCGACGACCCGGCGCTGCGCTACCACTACGTCTTCAACGTGGTCGCACCGGCCGTGCAGCTGCCGGCACAGCGGATCGAGGACGAGCTGTCCCGTGCCCACCCGATCGGTCGTGGCGCACCCGACCACCGACCTGCCCGGCGCTCGGTACCAGTGGCCTCGGCGTCCAACCGGGACCCGCAGCTGCTGCTCGAGCGCCAGGTCCTGCAGGTCGCGCTGACCCACCCCGACCTGCTGCCCGACGACTGGGGGATGCTCGAGGACAGCGTCTTCACCGCCGAGCCGTCACGCATGCTGTTCAAGGCCGTCAGCAGCCACCGTGGTGACTTCGACGCGATCCTGGCCAGCATGCCCGACGACGACATGCGGTCCCGGGTGCGGGGTCTGGCCGCGGCCGAGATGACCATGCCGGCGGAGCCCGAGCAGATCGCACGGCTGGTCGACGCCCTGCGGGGGCGCGACGCCAAGCGCCGCTGGCAGGACGCCCGGACGGCGCTGCAGGACGGCGGCGAGCACCTCGACGTCGAGGAACGACGGCGGCTGATGCGCGACATCGGCGAGCTGGAACGGGTCTGGCGGGCCTACGAGCGCCGCGACGTGCACGTCCGCGGGGCGGGTGCCTGACGATGCAGCCGGCCAGCTCCCCACATCCCACGCGCGGCGAGGCCGGCGAGGACGTGGCCGGAGTGGCCCCGGACCGGTCGGCCGACCGCGCCCCGGACCGGACGGGTGACCGCGCCCGTGACGCCTCGGCCCAGCACGCCGCCCTGCTCGAGCACGTCGCCGTCACCGACCTGCTGAACCTCGGGCGGCGACGGGGGTACGTGACCCCGGAGGACGTCGACGACGTCGTCAGCGGCACACCGCTGGGTGCGGGGGGCAAGCGGGCGCTGGGGCACCTCCTCGACGCCGAGGGGATCGTCAGGCGCCGCAGCCAGCCGCCCCGACGTGCGGTGTCGGCGCCCGGCCGCAAGCCGGGGGAGCTGACGCTGGCCGCCTCCTCCGGCGACCCGGTGCGGCTGTACCTGCGCGAGATCGGCATGGTCGAGCTGCTCAGCGCCGAGGAGGAGGTGGACCTGGCGAAGCGGTTCGAGGCCGGTCGTGCCGCCGCCATCCGCCTGGACCTGATCGGTGACCGGGTGGACGCGGCACGTCGACGTCAGCTGCTGCGGCTGATGCGGGGTGGCGAGCGGGCCAAGAGCCGCCTGGTCGAGTCCAACCTGCGCCTGGTCGTGTCCATCGCCAAGCGCTACGTCGGACGCGGCATGGTCCTGCTGGATCTGATCCAGGAGGGCAACCTGGGCCTGATCCGGGCGGTCGAGAAGTTCGACTACCGCAAGGGCTACAAGTTCTCGACCTACGCCACCTGGTGGATCCGGCAGGCCATCACCCGTGCGATCGCCGACCAGGCCCGGACCATCCGTATCCCCGTGCACATGGTCGAGACCATGAACCGGGTCATCCGCACCCAGCGGCAGCTGCACCAGCTGCTGGGCCGTGACCCCAGCCCCGCCGAGATCGGTGTCGAGCTGGACATGGCACCGGACAAGGTCGAGGACATCCTGCGCATCAGCCAGGAGACCGTCAGCCTGGAGACGCCGGTCGGCGGCGAGGAGGACGCCTTCCTGGGGGACTTCATCGAGGACGAGCAGGCCGTGGTGCCCGTCGAGGCCGCCAGCGTCCACATGCTGCAGGAGCAGCTGCGCGGGGTCCTGCACACGCTGGGGGAGCGGGAGCAGCGCGTCATGATCCTGCGCTACGGGCTGGACGGCGGTGACGCACGGACGCTCGAGGAGGTCGGCAACGAGTTCGGGGTCACGCGCGAACGGATCCGCCAGATCGAGGCGAAGACCCTCGCCAAGCTGCGTCACCCCAGCCGCAGCGACAAGCTGCGCGACTACCTGGGGGACTGACCGGCGTCAGCGGTCGCCGAGGACGTCGCCGATGGTGGCGGCGCCCGGCCATTCCTGCTGGGCGGAGTCCCAGGCGTCGCGCAGGCCGTCCTCCAGGTGACGGGCGGTCTGGGACCCCATCAGCGTGTCGAAGGCGTCGCGGATCTGGACGTACCGCTCGCGGCCGGCGCGGGTGCCAAGCACGTAGCCGGTGGCTGCGCCTGCGATCAGACCGAGTTTGAATCCCATGATGTGTGGCTCCGAGGGTGGGACTTGAACCCACAACCTATCGATTAACAGTCGATTGCTCTGCCAATTGAGCTACCTCGGAAGGTGGTCCCTGATCTGGCCCGGGACGGCGACCGCGTCCGCCGTGGCGGACGCGGAACGGGAAGTGTGCCACGCCCCCCCGGATGCTTCCACGTCAGCGGACGCATTTTCGTGGCGTCCCGTCCGGAGGGAGGGATGACCGCTGTCCGTGGCGAACCCCCGGGTCATGCCCTCGATGTCGCGCCCGCTGGCGCTTCCCGCCCTGCTCACGTTCCTCCTTGCCCTCGTGGCGACCGTCCTGCCGGGTGCCCCCGCCGGGGCTGTCCCGCCCCACGACGGGGCGGCCTACCGGGAGTTCTACTTCCCGATGGCCGACGGCACCATGCTGCACGCCGACGTGCTGCGGGACCCCGACGTGGCGTGGGACGTCGTCCAGCCCGTGATCATGGTCGTGTCGCCCTACGCCAGCCACAGCGGCTCGACCACGGCCGAGGCGGGGCTGCTGGTGACGGGTGGCGACGGTCCCAACACGCGGTTCAACGACTTCCTGGAGCTCAGCGGTGCGCTGGAGCAGGGGTACACCTACGCCCTCGTGGACCTGCCGGGCTTCGGTGGATCCGGTGGCTGCAACGACTGGGGCGGCCTCCGCGAGCAGGGTGGGGTCGCCGCGGCCGTGGAGTGGGGCGCGTCGGTCGACTTCGCCACCGGGCGGACCCAGCCCACCGTCCGCCAGCCCGTCGGCCTGCTGGGCAAGTCCTACGACGGCTGGACGGGCCTGATGGCGATGGCCCAGGACACCTTCGGGGACGGCGTGGACGGGCTGGCCGCCGTCGTGTCGCTCGAGCCCGTGTTCAGCGGCTACCGCTACCTCTACAACAACGGCGTGCCCCTGCCCAACGCCTCGCTCCTGGGCACGATCACCGGCTTTCAGCACTACGACGCCAAGCCCGGCGCGGTCAACGACGACCCTGAGTACCAGCTGAACCAGCTGCTGGGCGGCACGCCCTACACCTGCTACGTCGAGAACATCCAGGGCTCGCAGGAGGACCGTGAGGACGCGCCGTACTGGGTCGAGCGTGACCTGCTGCGCCTGGCCCGCGGTTCGGACGTCCCGCTGTTCCTCACCCAGGGCTTCCTCGAGACCAACACCAAGGTCGACGCGGCCCTGGACTTCTGGAACGGCCTGGACCACAGCGCCGGCCACAACCGTGCGTGGTTCGGCCAGTTCAACCACGTCCGCGGCTGGGACCGTGTCGGCGGTCCCCTGGGACAGGGCGAGCTCGAGACCGGCAAGGCCGACTTCATCGAGCAGATGATGGAGTTCTACGACGAGCACCTGAAGGGCATCGCGCCGCAGACCGAGCGTCCGGCCGTCGAGGTGCAGTCCAGCACCGGGGAGTACCGCGGCGAGGACAGCTACCCGCCGGCGGACATGACGATGCTGACGACGGACCTCGGGATCATGGACTTCATGGACGTGACCAACAACGGTGACGGGCCCGGCTCCGGCAAGGGCGCGTGGCGTGTGTCCCAGGTGCTGCCGACCGGTGTGCACATGGCCGGGGACCCGGTCCTGACCGCCGGCATCGACCTGATGGGCGCGCAGGCGCCCTACGACTACGCCGCCAACATCTACGACATCGACGAGGACGGTGGCGTCGCCACGCTGGTGAGCCGCGCCACGATGCTGGTCCGCGATGACGGCCCCCGGTTCATCGACCTGCAGATGTACGGCCAGGACTGGGTGTTCGAGGAGGGGCACCGCATCGGCGTGCTCCTGTCGGGTGGCAACGAGGACTGGTGGAACCACTCCGACACGGGTGCCGCGATCCTTGCCGAGGGCGTCGAGATCGCCCTGCCGCTGCTGCCGGCCGTCCGCGACGGCGACCTGGTCTCCAACGGCACCACGCCGCGTCTGCGCCAGCACCGCAGCACCGGGACGATCCCGCTGAGCGCCGTCGACCTCGACGACCAGGTCGACTTCACGCTCCCGGGTGCGGCCGTCGAGGGCTGAGCGGGGGGACAGGTGTCGGCGGACGGGCTGCGGTGGGTAGGCTCGCACCGCCCATCCGCTGACCACCTGTGACGGAAGACCTCATGACAGACGCGTCGAAGATCATCTACACCTACACCGACGAGGCGCCGGCCCTGGCCACGCACTCGTTCCTGCCCATCATCGAGGCCTTCGCGGGCGCCTGCGGCGTGGCCGTCGAGACCCGCGACATCTCGCTGGCGGCACGCATCCTCGCGGTGTTCCCGGAGGCCTTGACGGAGGACCAGCGGGTCCCCGACGCCCTGGCGGAGCTCGGTGAGCTGGCGACGACGCCCGAGGCCAACATCATCAAGCTGCCGAACATCTCGGCGTCGATCCCGCAGCTGAAGGCTGCGATCACCGAGCTGCAGGGCAAGGGCTACGCCCTGCCGGCCTACCCGGACGAGGCGACGACGGATGAGGAGCGCGACATCCGCGCCCGCTACGACTCCGTCAAGGGCAGCGCGGTCAACCCGGTGCTGCGTGAGGGCAACTCCGACCGCCGTGCGCCCGCCGCGGTCAAGGAGTACGCCCGCAACAACCCGCACTCCATGGGGGAGTGGTCGGCCGACTCGCAGTCCCACGTCGCGACGATGTCGGGGGGCGACTTCCGGTCCAACGAGCAGTCGGTGACCGTGCAGGACGCCACGACCGTGCGCATCGAGCTGGCGCAGGCCGACGGCACCACCACGGTGCTGAAGGACGGCCTGGCCCTGCAGGCGGGCGAGGTCATCGACGGGACCTTCATGTCACGGGCGGCGCTGCTGTCCTTCCTCGACGACCAGATCGCCGACGCCAAGGACTCCGGCGTCCTGTTCAGCCTCCACATGAAGGCCACGATGATGAAGGTCAGCGACCCGATCATCTTCGGCCACGCCGTCCGCGCCTACTTCTCCGACGTGTTCGCGAAGTGGGGGACCCAGCTGGACGAGGCGGGTGCGGACCCCAACGACGGCCTGGGTGGCGTGCTGGCTGCGCTTGACAACCTGCCCGCCGAGACTGCCGACGCCATCCGCGCCGACATCGACGCGGCCTACGAGTCCGGCCCCGACCTGGCGATGGTGAACTCCGAC
>JBFKGB010000185.1:0-7073 GCA_041633535.1 Euzebya sp.
CCTCAAGCGCTACATCGCACGACAGATCTTCCACGCCCTGAAGACCGACCTCGCCACCGCTTGACACCTATAGGAGCATCCACGCCGTGGTCGGGCCCGTACATCACCAGCGCGCTCCAGCCACTGTGGCCCCACACGGCCCCTCCAGCCACGGTCGATGGGTCACTCGCAGGGGGACGCAGCGGGGAGGGGCGGGGTGGGGAGGGGGCCGCGGGGCTAGGTTGTCGACCGTGGCCCAGCACCAGATCGATCCCGACACGCTTCCCTACGCCCCCGACCGCGTCCCCGCCAAGCCCGAGGTGGGCGCCGACGGCTTCTTCGCCGTCGACATGCGCGCGGGGCGGGTGCTCGAGGTCGAGCCCTTCCCCGAGGCCCGCAAGCCCGCATGGCGGCTGACGGTGGACTTCGGCCCCGTCATCGGTGTGCGCCGGACCAGCGCCCAGGTCACCAACTACGACCGCGACGCGCTCGTGGGCCGCATGGTGGTCGGTGCCCTGAACCTGGGCACCAAGCGGATCGCCGGCTTCACCAGCGAGTTCCTGGTCCTGGGGGCGCTGGACCCTGACGGCACCGTGCAGCTGCTGGACGTCCCCCAGGGTGTGCAGCCCGGGGCCCCGATCGCCTGAGAGGACCAGCCAGTGACCATCCCACAGACCGACCGCATCGAGATCCGGGGGCTCCGCGTGTTCGGGCACCACGGCGTGTTCGACTCCGAGAAGCGTGACGGCCAGACGTTCGTCGTCGACGTCGCGCTGGAGGCCGACCTCAGCGACGCCGCGGCCAGCGACGCGCTGGGCGACACCGTGGACTACGGCACGTTGGCCCAGCGGCTGTCCGACGAGGTGCGGACCACACGGTTCGACCTGATCGAGCGGCTGGCCGGGCACCTCCTCGACGTCGTCATGGCCGACCCGATGGTGCAGGCCGCCGAGGTGCGCATCGCCAAGCCCGAGGCACCCGTCACCGTCGAGCTGGGCGAGGTGGCCGTCGTCCTGCGGCGGCGACGCTAGTGCGCCGCCCCCAGGTGCCGGCCCGCGTCCGGGGTCTGGTCGAGGGGATCACGTCGGGCCTGCTGCAGGACCCGCTGCGCTGGCCGGCCGAGGTGCTGTCCCGCATCCAGCCGCCGGCGGGTCAGGAGACGGCCTTCCTGGGCATCGGCGGGAACATGGGGGACCGGCTGGGGCTGCTGAACGAGTGCGTGCGGATGCTGGACGCCCACCCCCGCATCGTCGTCGACGACATCTCCAGCGTCTACGAGACCGAGCCCCTGGGCCCCTCCGACGAGGACTACCTGAACATCGCCGTCCGCGTCCTGACGGACCTGCCGCCACTGTCGCTGCTGCGCGCCTGCCAGCAGGTCGAGGACGCGCTGGGGCGGGTCCGCACCGTGCGGTGGGGCGCCCGGACCATGGACGTCGACGTGCTGCTGTACGGCGACCGGGTGCTGCGCTCACCCGTGCTGACCGTCCCGCACCCCGGGCTGGTCCAGCGCGCCTTCGCCCTGGTCCCGCTGATGGAGGTCGCACCGGGCTGGACGCTGCCCGACGGCACCTCCCTGGCGAGGGCGATCGTCGCGCTGGCCCCCATCGAGGGGATCAGCGCCATCGGCCGGCAGGTGTCGCTGGAGCCGATGCCCCAAGGACCGCCCGGGACGGGTGAGGACGGGTGATGCACCGGGTGGCGGTGATCGGTCCCGGCCGGGTCGGCGGCGCGCTGGCGCTGGCACTGCGCCGCGCGGGTGCGCAGGTCGTGGCCGTGGCAGGGCCGGAGGGTGGCTCGGCCTCGCTCGCCGCGTTCACCGACCTGCTGCCCGAGGTCGCGGTGCGGTCGCTGGACACCGTGACCGAGGGGGCGGACCTGGTCCTGGTCACCACCCCCGACGACGTCGTGGCCGAGGTCGTGCGGACCGTCGCGCTGGCCGACGGGGTGGTGGAGGGACAGCGCTGGGTCCACACCTCGGGCCGGCTGGGCCTGGACGCCCTGGCCGTGGCGCGGGCTGCGGGGGCCTCGGTCGCGGCCTGCCACCCGGCGATGACGTTCCCCGACGCCGTGACCGGCGCCGACAACCTGCCGGGCGCCTCGTGGGCGGTGACGGCAGAGGACGACGCGATCGGCTGGGCACGGGTGCTCGTCGTCGAGCTGGGCGGGTCGCCGGTCACCCTCGCGGGGCGCGACCGGACGCTGTACCACGCCGGGTTGACCGTCGGCTCCAACGCCACGACCGCGGTCGTGTCCCTCGCCCGCGACATGCTGCTGGGCGCCGGGGTCGAGGACCCGGGCGCGTTCCTGACGCCGCTGGTGATGGCCTCGGCCCGCGGCGGGGCCCAGCAGGGGGTGCAGGCCCTGACCGGACCGGTCCGGCGCGGTGACGCAGGGACGGTGGCGACGCACCTGCGAGAGCTCGCGACCAGCTACCCCGAGGCGCTGGAGGCCTACCTGGCGCTGGGCGAGCTGATCCTCGCCCAGGCCGTCCGGGCCGGGTTGGAGGAGGACCGCGCGGCCGCCGTGCGAGAGGCGTTGGACGCGGCCCGCGGCTGATCCCTACGGTAGGGGCAATGGGAGCTCGGACGAGAGGGAGACACATGGGTCGGGTCGTGCGTCGAGGCGGGGTGGTGGCGGTCCTCGCCCTGCTGCTCATGGGGTGCCAGGTCAGGGTCGACACCGCCATCGACCTGCGTGAGGACGACACCGCCGTCCTGGACCTGACGATCGGCATCATGCTGCAGGAGGGGCTGCCGCCAGAGCTGACCGAGGGGGCGAGCGAGGACCCCCTCAGCACCGAGGACGCCGAGGACGGCATCAGCGAGGCGGCCTCGACGTGTGGCTTCGACCCGGCCCTCGCCGCGGTCGAGCCCTACGCCGAGGACGGCTTCGAGGGCGTGACGATCCGCCTGGACGGTGTCCCGATCGCCGCGGTCAACTGCTTCTTCAGCGAGGAGTCCGACAGCCAGTTCTTCGAGTCCTTCTCGATCACCCGTGAGGGCGAGGAGTTCGTGTTCGACGCCACCATCGTCGACGTCGCGGCCGCACTGCAGGACGGGCTGGGCGCCGGTGGGCTCGGCGGGCAGAAGCGCGTGGTGGCGCAGGACGCCGCGCCCCAGGACCCACAGGACCTCGAGGCGCTGCAGTCCGAGCTGGAGGCGCTGCAGTCCGAGCTGCCGGAGGGCTTCCCCACCGACTTCCCGACCGACTTCCCCAGCGACCTGGGCGACTCCTTCGGCGAGGCGTTCGGTGAGGGGTTCGCCGACGCGCTGACCAACCCCGAGGACCTGCTGGAGATCACGGTCGCGGTGACCTTCCCCGGTGAGGTCGGCGAGAACAACGCCACCCGGGTGGAGGGGACCACGGCCGTCTGGGAGGTCGGTGCCGAGCAGACCCGGCTGATGGCCCGGGGCGCGGCGAGCCCCGGTGGCAGCAGCGACCTGCTGCTGTGGGTGCTGGTCGGCCTGGCCGTCCTGATCGGGCTCGGGCTGGTGCTGTTCCTGGTGCTCAGGAGCCGCCGCTCCTCCACCCCGGCACAGGGGCTGCCAGGTCTGCCGACCGACTTCGGCGGCGCACCCCAGCAGGGATGGCCACAGCAGCCGTCCGCCGGTCCGCCGCCCGGTGCCCCCGGGCAGCCCGGTGGGTTCCCGCCGCAGGGCCAGCCGCCGGGTGGGTTCCCGCCGCAGGGCCAGCCGCCGGGTGGGTTCCCGCCGCAGGGCCAGCCACCGGGTCAGCCCGGTGGGTTCCCGCAGCAGCCGCAGCAGCCGCAGCAGCCGCAGCCCCCGCAGCAGCCCCAGCCGCCGCAGGGCGGCGACGGCGGCTTCAACCCTGACGCCACGCGCACCTTCCGGCCCGAGGACCTGCTGCCGCCGCGCGACCCGGACCAGGGCTAGAGCCACCATGGTGGATCTGACGCACACCGTCCCCCAGGTGCGCGCGGCACTCGCCGCGCACCGACGGGAGGGTCGCTCCATCGGGCTGGTCCCCACGATGGGGGCGCTGCACCGCGGCCACATGTCCCTCGTCAGGGCCGCGCGCGCCGACAACGACGTGGTCGCGGTCTCGATCTTCGTCAACCCGCTGCAGTTCGGCCCCGGCGAGGACCTCGACGCCTACCCCCGGACGCTGGACGCCGACCTGGCGCTGCTCGCGGAGGAGGCTGTCGAGGTGGTGTTCGCGCCCCGGCCCGAGGACTACACCCCGCCGGGACGCGTGACCACGGTCCACGTCGACGGGCTGACCGCGGGGCTGGAGGCCGGCACCCGCCCGACCCACTTCGACGGTGTGACCACCATCGTGGCCAAGCTGTTCAACACGATCGGCCCCGACCGCGCCTACTTCGGCGAGAAGGACTTCCAGCAGCAGTCCATCATCCGCGCGATGGTCCGCGACCTCGACATGCCCCTGGAGGTCGTGACCTGCCCGGTGGTGCGTGAGGACGACGGCCTGGCCCTGTCCAGCCGCAACGTCTACCTGTCGCCGGCAGAGCGTCAGGACGCGCTGGCGCTGTCCGCGGCGCTGCGGCATCTGCAGGCGATCTGGGCGTCCGGGGAACACGGGCCCGATTTCGGACGTTCGACTCTTCTGGGTACGCTCAGGAACGCACCGGGTATCCAACTGGACTATGCGGAGGTCATCGACCCCGTGACCCTCGAACCGCTCGAGGGCGTCCATGACGGACCAGCACAGGCCGTGGTGGCAGCCCACGTGGGCACCACCCGGCTGATCGACACGATCAGGCTGGACCCCCCGGCGCAGTACTGAGAGAGCCGCAAGCTATTCGGTTGGAGCCCGCACCGACGGGCCTGGCACGAGGAAGAAGAGGTGGTGCGACATGTTCCGCACCTTGATGAAGAGCAAGCTGCACCGTGCGACGGTGACCGGGGCGAACCTGAACTACGTGGGTTCCATCACGATCGACCCCGATCTCATGGAGCTGGCCGACCTGATGCCCAACGAACGGGTGCAGATCGTCAACAACAACAACGGCGCGCGGCTCGAGACCTACGTGATCTCCGGCGAGCGCGGCTCCGGTGACATGTGCCTGAACGGCGCGGCCGCCCGGCTGGTCCAGCCCGGCGACAAGATCATCGTGATCAGCTACGGCATGTACGACCGTGCCGAGCAGCTGACCCACGAGCCCACCGTGGTCATCCTCGACGAGTTCAACCAGCCGACCAACATGCTGGGGGAGGAGCCCGCCCACACGGTCCTCTCCGAGCTCTCCTGACCGCATGGCCGGACCGGCCGACCGCCCTGCGCCGGTCCTGATCAGCCTGGCCCAGGTCATCGCGACAGCGCTCGCCGAGGACCTGGGCGCCGGCGCCGACGGCCAGGGGTGGAGCGTCGACGACGACGTGACCGCCGCGGCCACCATCCCCTCCTCGACCATGGCCCGTGCGTCCGTGGTGCCGCGGCAGGTCGGCGTGATCGCCGGCCTCGCCGCCATCACCGAGACCTACCGCCAGGTCGATGACGACGTCCTCGTGCGCCTGCACGCTGAGGACGGCGACACCACCACGCCCGGCATCGCCGTGGCCGAGGTGTACGGGCCGGCCCGCGCGGTGCTGGTCGGCGAGCGGACGGCCCTGAACCTCCTCACCCACCTGTCGGGCATCGCCTCGACGACACGGCGGCTGGTCGACGCGATCGCGGGGACCAGCTGCGTCGTCCGCGACACCCGAAAGACCCTCCCCGGCCTGCGGCTGGTCGAGAAGCAGGCGGTCCTGGCCGGAGGCGGCCACAACCACCGCATGTCGCTGGTCGACGAGCTGCTGGTCAAGGACAACCACGTCGCCGCGGCAGGGGGCATGCGCGAGGCCGTCGCCGCAGCGCTGGCCGGGGCCCGGGGACTGCCGGTGCAGGTGGAGGTCGACTCGCTGGCCCAGCTGGATGTCGTGCTGGCCGCCGGCGCCGACCGGGTGCTGCTGGACAACTTCTCGCTGGCCGACACCCGCGAGGGCGTGGCGCGCTGCCGGGCGACCGGCCGTGACGTGTTCGTCGAGGCATCGGGCGGTATCACGCTGGACACCGCTGCTGCGGTCGCCGCCTGCGGCGTGGACTCCATCGCCGTCGGGGCGCTGACCCACTCCTCGGGCGCGCTGGACCTGGGCCTGGACATCAGCCTGGAGGCAACCTGATGCTGCTCGCCGTCGACGTCGGCAACTCCAACACGGTGATCGGGGTCTACGAGGGCCACGAGCTGGTCGAGCACTGGCGTGTGTCGACCGAGGCCAGCCGGACCGCCGACGAGCTCGCCCTGCTCTTCCAGGGCTTCATGGCGTTCCAGAACCTGTCGTTCAGCCGCAACGTGCACGGGGTCGTGCTGTCCTCCGTCGTGCCGATCGTGACCGAGCGGCTCGTGGAGATGACGCGCAAGTACTTCCACTTCCCGCCGATCGTGGTGCGGCCCGGGACCAGGACCGGGTTCGCGATCAACATGGACAACCCCCGCGAGGTCGGGGCGGACCGGCTGGTCAACGCCATCGCCGCCCACGACCGCTACGGCGGGCCCGGGGTGGTCGTGGACTTCGGCACCTCCACCAACTTCGACGTCTACACCGCCAAGGGCGAGTTCATCGGCGGGGCGATCGCTCCCGGCGTGATGATGTCCATGGAGGCGCTGTCCGCGCGTGGGGCGCAGCTGCCGAAGTTCGAGCTGCGGGCACCCCGGTCGGCGGTGGGCCGCAACACCATCGAGGCGATGCAGTCCGGCGCGGTCTACGGCTTCGCGGGTCAGGTCGACCGGATCGTCGAGAAGATCACCGAGTCGCTGGTCGAGACCGGCATCGGCGAGCCCGTGGTCGTCGCCACCGGCGGCCTGGCGGCCTCGATCGTCGAGGAGTGCCGGCACATCCAGCACTACGAGCCCTGGCTGACCCTCGACGGCCTGCGCCTGATCTGGGACCGCAACACCGACTGAGGGTCGCCCCGGTCCTGCCGCGGCGACGTGTCGGCGTCCTCGACCGGGGGCACGGATCGACCACAGAGGGGTTCGGGGCAGGCCTGGGCTGTGGTCGATCCGTGCAGCGTCACCGCCCTGACCTGCGGCGATCACCCGCGCAGTGCTGACCGTACGCACGGTGGTGGTC
>JBFKGB010000186.1:0-7041 GCA_041633535.1 Euzebya sp.
GAGGCGGGTGGTGTCGATGTACGACGCACGACCCTGTCCATCCGTTCCCGCTGACCAGGGTTGGTGAGCACGCGGAGGAGTCGCTACACTGCTCGTTCCTCAAGGCTAGCCACGGGCGAGTGGCGGAATTGGCAGACGCGCACGGTTCAGGTCCGTGTGTCTTCGGACATGGGGGTTCAAGTCCCCCCTCGCCCACCACACAGTGTCAGATCCTCCACCGGCCAGCGTCCATCCACCCGTGACGCCTTGACCGGTCCGCCGGACCACCGTCCGGCACCAGCCGATCGTCGCACGGATCCGCCGTGGACCTCCGGGCCGCGACAGCTCTGTCGTCGCCCGCATGAGGTGGATGCCCGCCGCTGGAGGTACCGCGGAGTCCCATCGGACGTGCGGAGTCCGAACCCCCCAATAGGCTGATCTCGTGGACGCCGCCGTCGAACCCCTCCCCGTCCAGCGATGACCGCTCCACGGCAGGACCTCATCGCCGTCTGCCCCCGGACCCGGGCCAACGAGCTGATCGCTGCGGAGTGCGAGCGCCTGACCGGTGGCCGGCCGGACGGTGACGGGGTGGCCGACGTGGACCACGTCGGTCGTATCGCACAGGCGGCGTTCGTCCGATGCGGCCTGCGGGTGGTCGCACGGGCCCCGAGCTTCGAGGCGCTGGTCGACCGTGTCACCCGCACCGGCTATGAGGCGGACCGGTTCCGCATCGACGTGCACGACCCCTCAGCCCGGCTGGGGATGGCCAGCCGCGACGCCGTCATCGCCATCGCGGACCTCACCGACTCCCATCCCGACCTGTCCGACCCCGCGCACCGGTTCCTGATCGTCGCCAGACCCGGGGAGGTCGTCTTCGGAGAGGTCGTGGTCCGGGCGGACCGGTCGTTCAAGGCCCACGCGGCCAAGCCGTGGACGACGTCGGCGTCACTCGACGGCCGGTTCTCCCGTGCCCTCGTCAACCTGGTGCCGGACGCCGGATCCATCCTGGACCCGTGCTGTGGAGCCGGGTCGATCCTGATCGAGGCCGCCGCCCTGGGCGTGACGGCCCACGGGGTGGACTGGAAGCCGGCGCTGGCCGGGATGACCAGGCAGAACCTCGCCGCCCTCGGCTACCGGGGGACCGTCGTCCAGGCGGACGCACGCGAGCACGTCCAGACCGCCGACGCCATCGTCACCGACCTCCCGTACGGGCACTCACTCAGCACCGACGAGGCGACGATCCGGGGCATCCTCGATCACTGCGCGACCCTCGCCCCCGTCGCGGTGTACGTGGCCCCCAGGGCGATCACCCCGTGGTTGACCGACGCCGGCTACGTCGACGTCGAGGTCCACAGCGTGAACAAGCGGGTGGGGTCCTCCCGCTTCGTCCACGTCGCGCGGTCATCCCGCGGCGGTCGCTGAACGACCGGGGCCTCCTGGTCCGCGTCGTCGACCGTAGGCTCTGTCGTCCATGCGCTCCCGCCCCATCCCCTCGATCGCGATCGCCGCGGCGGTCCTGGTGATCCTCGGTCTGGCCGTCCTGGCCGAGCGCAGCTCCCCGGATGCGCGGGCCGACGTCGCCGTCGACCCAGCCGCCTCGCCGACGCAGCCCGCTCCGGCCGGTGGGTCGCAGGCCGTTGGAACGCCGTCCCCGACCGTCACCGCCCCGCCGACCGCGACGACCCCGCCTGCGGTCCTGCCCGGGGCCCCGGCCAGCCGGCTGGGGCCGCCGGCGCAGGTGCCCGGACCCGAGGGGACCGTGCGGGTCCAGCCCTACCCCTCCGCCGAGGCGCTGGCCGCCGACCTGACCGTCGCCGAGACCCTCATCCGGGCGGACGACGCGACACCTGAGGAGGTCGCCGCGGCCGGGCTGGTGCAGCAGGTCGCGATCCGCGAGCTCGGGCTGAACCCCGGATGGGTCGACGTCATCCGTGCGCTGGTCCCCGAGGAGCTGCGCGTGGGCGTCGAGGCCAACCTGGCCGCCCAGGGCGAGCTGGTCGCGCTGACCGCCGCCCAGGAGGACCTGCCCAGCTGGATCATCCAGCCGCCTCCGCCCGCCGAGGAGCTGGTCGCGCTGTACCAGGCCACCGCCGCGGAGTTCGGGATGGACTGGACCTACCTGGCCGCCATCCACCTGGTCGAGACCCGGATGGGGCGCATCCGCGGCACCAGCACGGCTGGCGCGCAGGGGCCGATGCAGTTCATCCCGCCCACCTGGGAGATCTACGGCGAGGGGGACATCAACGACACCGGCGACGCCGTCCGGGCTGCCGCCCGCTACCTGACCGCCCGGGGGGCACCCGAGGACATGGACCGGGCGCTGTTCGCCTACAACAACAGCGAGCGGTACGTCCGGTCGATCCAGTCCTACGCCGCGGTCATGCGTGCGGACCCGCGGACGTACCGCGGGTACCACGGGTGGCAGGTCTTCTACCGCCTGGCGTCGGGCACCGTGCTGCTGCCCGAGGGTTGGTCCGGCTGAGCCGGGCGCTCTCTCGTCATCGGTGCCGAGGGGCGGTCTGGCCCGATCAGGGAGCCATCACGCCTGCGTAGCGAACGCCGGCGAGCTTGGCCATGCGGTCGTCCCAGGTCGCGAGGTCCGCTGCGGAGAACCCGCGCAGGTGGTCGTGGCCGCACGCGCGCGCCATCACCTGCATCAGCTCCGTCGATGCCCTCAGGAACGTCGCCAGCCGCTGGCCGGCGGCATCCACGTCAAGGCGGGCACGCAGCTCCGGCTTCTGCGTGGCCACACCCGACGGGCAGAGGTTGGTGTTGCACATGCGGGCCGCGACGCACCCGATCGCCTGCATGGCGGAGTTGGCGAGGGCGACCCCGTCGGCGCCCAGCGCCAGCGCCTTGACGAAGTCGATCGGCACGCGGAGGCCCCCGGTGATGATCAGCGACACCCGTCCGCTGGCGCCCTGCTCGTCCAGGAAGCGCCGGGCGCGCGCCAGCGCGGGGATGGTCGGGACGCTGATGTGGTCGCGGAACATGGCGGGTGCCGCCCCCGTCCCGCCACCGCGACCGTCGAGGATGACGTAGTCGACCCCGGCGTCGAGCGCGAAGCCGATGTCGGCCTCGATGTGGTTGGCGCTCAGCTTCATCCCGATGGGGATGCCGCCGGTGATCTCGCGCACGCGATCACCGAACCGCCTGAAGTCCTCGGCCGTGTGCAGGTCGGTGAACGTCGACGGCGAGATCGCCGGCTGCCCCTCGGGGATCTGGCGCACCTCGGCGATCTTGCCGACGTTCTTGGCGCCCGGAAGGTGCCCACCGGTGCCGGTCTTGGCGCCCTGCCCACCCTTGAAGTGGAAGGCCTGGACGCGGGAGAGCAGCTCCTCGGTGTAGCCGAACCGTGCGCTGGCCAGCTCGTAGAGGTAGCGGCTGTTGGCCTGCTGCTCCTCGGGGAGCATGCCGCCCTCGCCAGAGCAGATGCCGGTGCCTGCCAGCTCGGCTCCCGCCGCCATGGCGACCTTGGCCTCCTCCGACAGGGCGCCGAAGCTCATGTCCGACACGAACAGCGGGATGTCCAGCCGCAACGGCTTCTCGGCCCGGGGGCCGATGACCAGCTCCGTGCCGACCGGGTGGTCGTCCAGCAGCGGCTTGGTCGCCATCTGCGCAGCCATGATCTGCAGGTCATCCCAGTGGGGGAGGTCCTTGCGCGGGACCCCCATGGACGTCATGGGCCCGTGGTGGCCCAGCTGGGCCAGGCCATCGCGGGCCAGCTCGTGGATGAAGGCGACCGTCGGCTCCTCCGGCGTCGGTCGCGCGCTTGGCGCACCCGAGCCCGAGGTGGGGGCCTCCTCCGCCTTGTCGAGCCCATCAGCAGCCGCGTCACCACCGTCAGTGCCCACCAGCTCGTCGGCCAGCTGGGCGTGGCTGCCGTCACAGAACGGCCGGTTACCGGTGCGCTTGCACCGGCACAGGTACGCCTCCCCGTCCTCAGCGGCGGTGAAGGAGTGCGGGGTGAACACGGTGCCGGCGTGTGACCCGTCGCAGAACGGCTGGTTCTTAGACCGCCCGCACGCACACCACAGGTAGCGCTCGCCGGAGGTCAGCGTGACTGGCGCGGGTGAGTTGGCCGCGATGATCGGCTCGGGCATCCGGGTCTCCGTTCGCTGTGCGCGCCGGGCACCGCGCAGGCGTCGACGCTACAGGATCCGCGGATGCCGGGGGTGCGGTCGGCAGGCGCGGACCCGTGGGGTCCGTCGACTCCGCCACCCGAGGAGACCGACCATGACGCTCCCTGGATGAGGGCACCGTCGCAGAAAGGCTCCACGAGGCTTCGCCGTCGTCAGCGTCGACCTGTGGGGCCTCGGCGAGTGCAGCGAGACCCGGCTCGGTAGCGCCGGCCCGACGTCTGACCTGCCGGCATGCCTGGCGTCGCCCTGCCGATCTGGCCCTGCCGACCTCCAGCTGTCACTCAGCCCAGGACGCTGGTCGTGACCCGGCATGCCGCCTGGATCTGTGCTGCGGGGGCCTCGGCCCGGATGCTCGCGGACACGCCGATGAGCGACATCGTGAAGAACGACGCCAGCCCGTCGACGTCCGCGTCGGCGCTGAGATCACCGTCGGCGCGCGCGTTCACGAGCGCGGCGCGGAAGGCCCCGGTCACGCGCGTTAGGTAGGCGTCGACGTGCCGGCGCGCTCCCGGGTCGAGCGCCGCGCGTTCCACGGCGGTGTTGCACATCAGGCAGCCACGCCCCCTGGCCCACCCGCTGCCGGCGCGCCCGAAGCCGTCGAACGCCTGCCGGATCGCGTCGGCACCCGCACCGGGCGCCTCGATCGGCGCGAGCACGCGGCTGAGGTGGGTCTGGGAGTACCGCTGCAGTGTGGCGTCGAACAGCCCCTGCTTCGACCCGAACTCGGCGTACATGGTCTTGGGGTTCACCTGGAGCTCAGCCGCCAGCCGGGCGGTGGTCGTGGCGGTGTAGCCATGCATGCGGAACAGCTCGATGGCCGCATCCAGCAGCGCGGTGCGGTCGTACTGCTTGGTCCTGCCCATCCGAACCTCCTTGACGAGAATGGTAATCGATGGTTTACTTACGTGCAGGTAATCGATCGGTTACCAGGGCGTCAGGAGCTGGGGACATGGATGCCAACCACGTGACCGTCGTCTACAAGTGGACGGCCAAGCCGGGCAAGCTCGATGAGCTGACCGCCATCTACCGCGACGTGACCGCGGCGATGCAGGCTGACGAACCCGGGGCGGAGGCGGTGCACATCTACGTCTCGGACACCGAGCACGCGGTGTACGTCCGCGACGAGTTCAGCGACGCGGGCGCGGTGGCGTTCCACCTGTCGACCACTGCGGCGGCGCACTTCCAGCAGCTGCTCGCCATCGCCGACCCCGGTCCGTTCATGTTCCTCGGTGAGGTCCCCGAAGAGCTGAAGGCGGCGACCGAGCAGATGCAGCTCGGCGGTGAGTTCGCCCTCCACGCGGCGGGGTTCGACCGCTGAGCGCCGACACCGACCTGGCCCCAGCGCTCGGCTGGTGGTGGGCGGACCCGCTGGCGGGCCTCCGGATCGCGCTGGTCGCTGCCTGGTGGGCCCCAGGGCCTGCACCGCGGAGTTCCTGCCGACACCTGCTGCCAGACCGGAGGATGTCCCGATCTCGTCGTTGGCCACCCGTGGAGATCGAGGCGACCTGTGCGCTCGATCCCCACGAGCCGGGGCGTCAGCGCCTCAGGCTGCCGCGGTAGGGGAAGTTGCCGGCCTCGAATTCGTCCTTGACGTCGAGGCGACCGGTGGTGTCAGCGCCCCCCTGCCCGCCCACGCGAGGATCTCGGCACTGTCCGCCTCCGCAGCCCGCGTCGCCAGGGCGGCGTACACGTCGTCATCCACGTCGGGTCGGGGGTTCTCCCGCGGATGATCGCCGCCGACCGGGCGCTCCATGACGGCGACGCGAGGGGCCGTCTGACGCCTACGCCGGGAGGAGGTGACACTGCCCCCGACGTCCCTGGGGCATATCCGTAGTCGCCGTCACGCATCTGCCCCAGGGGACTCGAGAGGACGGCGGTGGTACCGCATGATCACCTCGTTCTGATCGTGCGATGCTGCTCGCCATGCGCATGCGGACCCAGCCCGTCACCCAGCACGACGACCTCAGCGACTTCGCGCTGGACCACTTCACGAACGAGGGGGAGACCGGCCCCGTCCACCGGGCGGGCGAGGGGCCGGGCGTCGTCGTGATCAGCGAGGTCCCTGGCATCACGCCCTACGTCGCCGACTTCGCCCGCCGGGTGGTCGACGCCGGCTTCACCGTCGCCATGCCCGACATCATGGGCAGCGCCGGCAGGCCGCAGAACCCCCTCTACATGGGACAGGTCATCGCCAAGGCATGCGTCAGCCGGGAGTTCGCCGTGTTCGCCGGCCGCGGGACCAGCCCGATCGTCACGTGGCTGCGCGCGCTGGCCCGCGACCTGCACGAGCGTTGCGGCGGTCCCGGCGTCGGCGCCATCGGCATGTGCCTGACCGGCAACTTCGCCCTCGCGATGGCGGTGGACCCACAGATGATGGCGCCGGTGCTCAGTCAGCCGTCGCTGCCGGTGGGCCCGGTCGGGCGCCGGCAGCTGCACATCTCCGATGAGGACCTGGCTACCGTGCGGCGGCGGGTACGGGAGGAGGGGCTTGAGGTCATGGGCCTGCGCTTCAAGCGGGACCCGCTGTGCCCCGGTGCGCGGTTCGACCGGCTGGAGGAGGAGCTGGGCGACGGCTTCATCCGCGTCGAGCTGGACCCTGCGGACGCCAACCCGCGTGGCCGTCCCCTCCCGCCGCACAGCGTCGTCACCACCGACTGCACCGACGTGGAGGGCGAGCCCACCCACCAGGCGCTGAAGCAGGTCCTGGACCTGTTCCGCCGGCGCCTGGCCCCGGCGGTCGAGGACCGGTAGCCCACGGGGTCGGCACCGGTTCAGCAGCGTCCAGCCGGGTAGCACCGGCCCATGGCCTCCCCGACCTGGGCCCTGCCGTGGGCCGCCGCCGCGCTGCTGGTGTCGGGCCTGGTCCTGGTGACCGCCGGGGTCCGGCTGACCAAGGTCGTGGACACGCTGGCGGACCGGC
>JBFKGB010000187.1:0-7041 GCA_041633535.1 Euzebya sp.
CCGTGGGATCACGATGCTGGCCCAGCGCAGGATGTCGGACGCGGGGGCGCCCTCCAGGTCGGTCGCGGCGGCCTGGACGTCGATGCGTCCGGTCAGCTCACGCAGTGGCGTCACCATGTCAGGACTCCTTCGGCGTCGGCCACGACCGTGGCGATGCCGGCGTCGTCGGTGATCTGCACGCCCGGCAGCAGGTCGGTGGCGTCGATGCCCTGGCGACGCAGGCCGTCGTCGTGGGCCAGGACGGCGATGCCGCTCTCGAGCAGCGCACGCAGGTCGTGGGAGGGAGCAGCGGGTGGGAACGGGGCGCCGGCGATGCTGTGGGGCGGCGTCTCGGCCGCGGCCACGGCCAGGCGCACCGCGTCGGACAGCAGGACCACGGTCAGGTCAAGGTCCTGGGTGACGGCGTAGGAGTTGGCCTCCAGCGCAGGCTCGCTGCCGCGCGGGGCCCCCGTGGCATGACGGATCAGGCTGACGAGTCGACGTGGCATCGGCTAGGCCCCCACCCCGACGCTGAGGACCAGGTCGGCCTCGCGGACGATGCCCCACAGGTCGGCGTGGTCGCCCTCCAGCACGCCGGCGACCTGGTCGCGGGCGACGCCCAGGGCCTCGGCCGCGTCGGCCTCGGTGACCCAGCTGACCGGACCGCCGTGGATGCCCATGCGGATCAGGCCGGCGATGGCCGCGGCGACCGGGTGGGTCCCGGCGGACAGCACGGACGCCTCGTCATGGGCGAACACGCGCACGGCGACGCCGCGCTCGACCATCCGCTCGACCAGGGCCAGCGCCGTCGTGGTCTGCTCGGTCGCGCCGGCCTGGTTCAGGATCAGGGCGCAGGAGCGGATCATCGCCCACCCCCTGCGCGTCGCGCTGGGGGTGCCCAACCGGGCCCGACCTGTGATGGCTGCGCCATCACAGCCACACCACCTTGTCGGTGGAGTCGACCAGCAGGTCGCCGACGGCGGGCAGGTCGGTCGGCTTGATGCCCTCGGCGACGGCCGAGGTGTCGATCCCGCGACGCTGGAGGGCGGCGACGTCGACCATGACCGCCGCACCCGCGGTGATCGCGTCGGCGACCCGCGGCTGTGAGGGGTGGGCCGGCCGCGCCAGGTCCGCGGCGCGGTCCAGCAGGACGACGGTGACCGGGCCCCGTGCCGCCAGGTCGGCGGCCAGGAGCAACGGCCAGCAGTCGCCGGCAGAGAGCAGGAGGGTGGTGGACAACGTGACTACGCCTTCTCGATCAGCAGACGGATGGCGGGACGACCGCCCGCGTCCTGGGCACGCTCGACGGCGACCAGGGCGTGGCCCGCGCGGTC
This sequence comes from Euzebya sp., assembly GCA_041633535.1. Lineage (GTDB taxonomy): Bacteria > Actinomycetota > Nitriliruptoria > Euzebyales > Euzebyaceae > Euzebya. Next base: position 1,314 of record JBFKGB010000187.1, read on the forward strand.
GGCCCAGCGGGCGAAGGCCGCAGGTGACCCGGGTCCCTCGGCCAGGACCTCCAGCACGTCACCGGGCCGCAGGTCGGTGATGGCCCGCATGGCCTCGACCACGCCGCTGTCGCGGGGCTTGCCGCGGGCGTCCAGGGTGGCGGAGGTGACGATCGTGGACCGTGGCGCCCGGCCCCCGGTCGCGCGGAGGCGCCAGGTGCGGCCGTGGTGGGCGCCCGGCGCGGTCTCGGACAGCTCGGTCATGACGCCGGCGCCCTCGCAGGCGCCGATCAGCAGCCCGCGCTCAAGCGCCTCGGCCAGGGCCGGGTCCAGGCGCTCGACCAGGGCCACGGCCGGGGACAGCCCGGTGACCTCGGCCCAGTCGCTGCCGGCGCGGGTGACCTTCATGTCGGGGGCGTAGACGCGCAGCGCACGAGCGGCACGCTGGGCGGCGTCACCCAGGCTGCGGCCGGCCGGCTGCTCGCCCGGGAGTGCGGCGACCAGACGGCGTCCCTCCTCCTTCGCGCCATCGTGGGCGTGGCTGACCAGCGGCGGGTTGCCCGGCCTGTCCAGCAGGCTGACCAGCAGCCGCACCATCAGCGCGGCGGCGGCGCCACCGGCGGGCTGGGCGGCGGCATCCATGACGGCGTGCTCGACGTCCAGCTCGGGTCGGGCCCGGTAGACCCGCGCCGGTCGGCCGCCGCCGGGGTGCTTGCGCTGCCCGACGGTCAGCAGGCCCGCCTCGGCGAGCACGCCCAGGTGGGTGCGGGCGACGTTGGGATGCAGGTCGAAGGTGTCGGCGACGTCCCGGACCGTCAGGGCATCCTCGACCTGCCGCAGGTGGTCGTAGATCCCTGCGCGGGTCGTCGAGCCGAGCGCTCGAGAGATGGATGGCTGTCCTGACATGGGCACTGTTGTACCCAGCACCCAGACAACCTGATCGGTATAAACGGTTTTAACTGTCGAGGGTGACGTTGAGCAACCGTGGTAAGTCGAGGGTGCAGGTGATCCGGAGGGCGTCGGCGTCGGTGTCGACCGCGGTCAGCACGACGCCCGGTGGCAGCGGCGGGAGGGTCATCGTGAACGGCGTCGGGGCCAGACGGACGCGGTCGCCGTCCACCACCGGCCGCACGCCCAGCGGCAGCCGCGCCAGGCCCAGCCCCGCCAAGCCCAGCCCCGCCACGCCCAACCCCGCGCGGCCGCCCGTCAGCCGCACCACGCCCGGGACCCGGCTGCGACGCCGGACCTCGGCCCCGGCGACATGCCCGCGCAGCAGCCCGTGCCCCTCCCGCACCACCACGTGGCGGCGGCGGAGCGTCCTCAGCAGGTCCAGCCTGACGTCGTGCAGGTCGATGGTCACGTCCTGGACCGGCAGGGTGTCGACCGTCAGCGCGGGCACCCTCACCCGCAGGTGCTGCAACCTGCCGCGCAGCAGGCCGCGGTGGTCGACGGGACGGGGCACCTCGACGACGGCGTCGCCGTGGACCTCGACGATCCGTGCCAGCAGCCGGTCGACGACCCGGGCCGGGACCCGCCGCAGCCCGGCCCGCTCCGACCGCACCAGCCGACGGCGCAGCGACGGTGTCGCCACCGCCACCGCCAGGGCGGCCGCGACCGCGACCGCGGCGACCGCCAGCAGCCCGGGCTGCATGTCGGTCCTAGCCCGCGCCACCGGCGAACGGGGGCAGCAGCGCGACCTCCACACCCGCGGGGACCATCACGTCGCTGTCACGGTCCACCGGCGTGCCGTCCACCATGACCGCGGCGAGTCCCAGCCGTGCGGCGAAGCGCTCACCCAGCTGGGCCGACAACGTCTGCAGCAGGACGTCCAGGCGGATGGGCGCGTCGACCTGCACCTCGCTGGTGCCCGCCGCGTCACGCAGCGCAGCGAACAGCCTGACCGTGCACCTGTCGTCGTGTCCCACCTGTACCTGTCCTCCTGTCGGTTCGGTCGGTGACCGGCGGCTTGGTAGCGTATGGCGCTAAGACGTGTGGGTCCCTGTCGGTCGTGCGTGTGTGAGGAGCTGGAGTGCAACTGCTGGTCCTGCTCGGCAGCTCCGGTGGGGCGCACGCCCTGCTGCCGGCCCTGGAGTACCTGGACCACACTGTCACGTCCGCTGCGCTGGTGCCCGAGAGCCTGGAGAGCGCGGTCGACGCCGAGCTGATCATCGTGGATGCCACCACGAACCTGGCGGCCGCGTCCCAGACCTGCCGGGCAGCCGCCACCGCCGAGGTCATGCGCCCGATCCTGGTCGTCGTCGACGAGGGTGGGCTGGCGGCGCTCAAGACCACCTGGGGCTTCGACGACATCGTGCTGCCGCGGTCCGGCCCGGCCGAGCTGGAGACACGCATCCGTCTGCTGGCCGAGCGCGTCCAGGCCGCAGGCACCGGTGCGGTGTCGCGGGTCGGTGACCTGACGATCGACGAGATCACCTACGTCGTCCGTCTGAAGGGTGAGCCGCTGGACCTGACGTTCCGCGAGTTCGAGCTGCTGAAGTACCTGGCCGCCAACCCGGGGCGGGTCTTCACGCGGTCCCAGCTGCTGAGCGAGGTCTGGGGCTACGACTACTACGGCGGCACCCGCACCGTGGACGTCCACGTGCGCCGGCTGCGGGCGAAGCTGGGCAGCGAGTACGACAACATGATCGGCACCGTGCGGGGCGTGGGCTACAAGCTCGACCCTCAAGCCGTGGCCACAGCTGCCGATACCTGACCGGTAGCCGCCGGTCCCGAGCCGACGGCGTCATGCCCGTCGGGAAGGGTCGGAGTCCATGAGCACCGTGTCATCAGTCGTCGAGCAGCGGTTCGAAGCCGAGGACGGCGTCGTCGAGGTCCAGCGCGTCGCGCCGCACCTGGACTTCGCCTGGGCCGTGCTGCAGCCCGGACCGCGCCGTTGGGCGCCCACCGACCTGTCCGTCGAGTCCGACCTGGACGTCGAGGGTGTTGCCGCCGGCGACATCGACGTGGTGCGCATGACCTACCGGACCGTCGGTGACCGGGTCGTGGTCCTCGCCGGTGCCCGCGTCGGCGTCGACGTCGACGCCCTGGCCGAACGGCTCGCCAAGCCGCTGCTGTTCGCCCACCTGCGCAAGGTCCACACCACGGCCCCCGTGGCGGCCATCGTCGCCGCGCTGGAGCCGACCCCGACCTGGGAGTCCGCCGCCGACGCCGGCTGGCTGCAGGGTCAGGCCGGTCGCGGTGAGCGTCCTGTCCGGCTGTTCCACCGCACCACGGGCACCGGCCACATCCTGGTGGCCGTCCACGGCGTCGCCGCCGAGGAGGCGACCACGCTGGTGAAGGGCCTGACGATGCTGGACGCCGAGGGTGAGGTCGTCGCCGAGCTGCACGAACGGCACCGCCGAGCGCTGGCCCAGCGCTGGTGGGACGCCCCGCGCACCCCCTGGACGCCCGAGGACTGACCTTCCCGGCTGCTCAGCCGGCCGGGCGCAGCAGCGAGCGGCCCCGGCCGGGTGAGGCCGCGACGTCGTCGACGAAGCAGACCTCGCGGTAGACCACGTCGAACCCCTCCGACCGGTACAGCGTCACCGGGCCGGTGCTGGCGCAGTCGACGTACAGCACGATGTCCTCGGACCGCCGTGCCAGGTGCTGCATCCCCACCTGCAGCAGGTGACGGCCCAGGCCGATCCCCTGTGCCCGGGGGTGGACCGCCAGGACGTACACCTCACCCAGCGGTCCGTGGGGTGCGTGGGCCTGCCCCTCGTGGGTGTGCCACTTCGTCCAGTGGAAGCCCAGGGGTTCGCCCTCGCTGCCGTCGGCGTCACGCCGGAACGCCATGAACAGCCCGGCGGGGTCGAACCACGGCAGGCTGCGGCGCTGCCGGAACTCCTCGACGTCCCAGCCGCCGTTCTCGGGGTGGTCGGGGAACGCGGCGTTGTTGACCTCCAGGAACGCGGCGTCGTCGGCCGGGCCTGCGTAGGCGCGCACGATCACGTCGTCGCGGACGGCGGGCTCTGGTGCCGGGTGGGCCTTGCGGCGCATGAACGCCAGCTCGCGCTGGATGTCGAAGCCCATCTCGAAGGCGAGGGTCTCCTTCGGCTCCTCCACCCGGTGGACCCACAGGAACAGCCTGCCCCCGCCCGCCCGGGCCACGGTGGTGCGCGTGGCGTCCAGCAGCGCGGCCTGCACCCCCTCCTCCCGGTGGTCGGGGTGGACCACCACCTCGACGGCCAGCCGCGGGTCGTCGCCCCCGGGGTTCCACCGCAGGTGGGCGTAGCCGATCAGGTCGTCGTGGTGCTCGCCGTAGGCCAGGATCCCGTCCCAGTCGCTGGCGCCGACCGACAGGTGGGCCATCTTGTGCTCGCCGATGGGGGCATGACCCTCGATCCGGGTCGTCTCGGCCAGCAGATGGTGGATCTGGTCGAGGGCGTCGGCGTCGAGGGTGTTGCGGACGTGGAGGTGGGGCACGGACGACAGCCTACGGAACTCGCATTGGCGAGGTGGCGGAAGGTTGGCTACACTCTCCGCTCCGCCGTCGGGCATGCCCGGCCGGAGCCGACAGGTCAGACAGCAGGTACCCTGCCGTCGGGCCGTTAGCTCAACAGGCTAGAGCTCCGGACTTTTAATCCGGCGGAGCGGGTTCGAGTCCCGCACGGCTCTCGGACCGAGAGCCAACAACTGAATAACACCAAGGACCTGTGGAGCAGTTAGGAGTGCTCGTCACCCTGTCAAGGTGAAGGCCGCGGGTTCAAATCCCGTCAGGTCCGCTCGGTAGACACAATCTCATCACGGTCAGGTAGCTCAGTTGGTACGAGCGTCCGACTGAAACTCGGAAGGTCGGCGGTTCGACCCCGCCCCTGACCACCAGACAGCTCAGACGCGAAGTCGCAGGTCAACGCCCCGGACACCCGGGGCGTTGTTGCGTTCCGGGGCGAACCGAGGACTCAGGCGGCCTCCGGCAGTGGTTCGAGGTCGGAGGTGCACGCCGAGCAGCGGGAGGCCTCGCGCGGGAGGACGGTGATGCAGTAGGGGCAGGTGCGGGTCGTGGGCGGCTCGGGCGCGGCGCGGTCGTGCGGGCGGCGGAGCCGGTTGAGGCCCCTGACGACGATGAAGACGCCGAGCGCGGTGAAGAAGAAGTTGACCAGCGCCGTCAGCAGCGAGCCGTAGCCGACCCGCGCGCCGTTCAGGTTCCAGACCAGCTCCGAGAAGTCCGGCTTCCCGAAGATGGCCGCCACCAGGTTCAGCAGGACGTCGTTGGCGAAGCTCTGCACCACCGCGTTGAAGGCCGCGCCGATCACGACGCCGACCGCCAAGTCGACGACGCTGCCACGCAGCGCGAACTCCTTGAACTCGTCCAGAAGCCGGATGCGAGGGATCTTGGGGATGTTGTCGCTCATGGCCTTCGTCCTTCCCGGTGGGTGCCGGGTCCAATCAACCAGATGCCCGCGGCCCGTTCTCGGGGACACCGAGCATGCGGAGGAGGAGGGCGACGAGGTGGTCGTCGGGGTCGGCGGCGGACGGGTCGCCGGCCAGGCGGGAGCGCAGGGCCTGCAGGACGGCGCCGAAGACGGCGTCGGTGGCCGCCTCGACGGAGGGAACGGTGAACGTGCCGGCCTGGGCCCCGGCGACGATGGCCTGCCGGACCAGCACCCTGACCTGGTCGCGGAAGGCCGGGATGCCCGCGATCGCGGTGACGAAGGCGCGGGCGAAGACCTCGTCGGTGCGGGGCAGGGCGAGGACCTGCAGGGCGCCGAGGCGGATGCGCTCCTCGGGGCCCACCGCGGCCGCGCCC
>JBFKGB010000188.1:0-7036 GCA_041633535.1 Euzebya sp.
ACCTGGACCGACGTCTCTGCACAACTGGCGCGAAACGACGGCGCAGCGGGCTCTCGGACCGCCGTCTCTGCACAACTGGCGCGAAACGACGGCGCAGGAACGTCTTCGACATGCGGGAGGCCTGAGGTATCGGGGGCCATACCAGAGGCCGCGACTTGGCTGCGATCCCCTCTGGCGGCGGCTCATGCAGCGAGCCCAAGCCGTGCAGGGATCACGGGACACCTCTCAGGGTCGCGCGTGGGTGAGCAGCAGCTCGCCGTCGGCCTCGAGCACCTGCCGCAGGACCATGCGCCGGCCCTCGTCCAGGCCTGTCGCGACCCGTCGCTCGTCCTCACCGCCGGCGATGGTGGGCGCCAACGTCATGCACAGCTCGTCCACCAGGTCCGCGGCCAGCAGGTGGCCGTTCAGGTCGGGGCCACCCTCGACCAGCAGGCTCCGCAGCCCGTGCTCGTCGCGCAGCAGCGTGATGCCGGCGGCCAGGTCGACGTCGTCCTCACCGGCCTGGACGACCACGCCTCCGGCCCCCCGGACCGCAGCGACCCGGTCCTCCGGTGCGTCGGTCGTCGTCAGGACGAACGTGGGGGCGACGGCCTCGGTGAACAGGCGGGAGGTGGTGTCCAGGTCCACGCTGCGGGTCACCACCACGATCGAGGCCGGCCCGGTCCGCCCGTCGGCCTCGCGGCGCTCGCGCCAGCCGTCCCGGACGGTCATGGGGCCGTAGTCCTCGGCCCGCACGGTCCCCGCGCCCGCCATCACGCCGTCGGCGAGGTGGCGCATGGCGAAGAACGCCGCCCGGTCCCCCTCACCGCCGAGGGTGCCGCTGACCCCGTCGGTGCCCACCACGCGACCGTCGAGGGTCGAGACCATGTTGACCCGGACCAGCGGCGCCATGGGGTCGGAGGGTCGGTAGGCGTCGTAGACGTCGATGTCGGTGCCGGCGGTCGGGTACAGGCGGTTCACGGGGAGTCCTCGGGGGCTGTCGGGGTCACAGGCGGATGACCTACCCGGCAATCATGCTCGGCAGGCAGGATGGGCCGCCATGAGCACCGCCGCGGCGCCCACCCCCGACACCGTCATCGACGTCCTCCTGGACTGGCACGACCCCGCTGCCCGTCGGCTGCCGTGGCGCGCCGCCACCGACGCCTACGGGGTGCTGGTCAGCGAGATCATGGCCCAGCAGACCCAGGCCGAGCGGGCCGCGGTGTCCTGGACGGCCTTCATGCGACGGTTCCCCGAGGTCGGCGCGCTGGCCGCGGCACCGGTGGGCGACGTGATCCAGGCATGGGAGGGGCTCGGCTACAACCGGCGTGCCGTCAACCTGCACCGCTGCGCCATCGCCATCACGACCGACCATGACGGGGTGGTCCCCGACACGCTGGAGGCGCTGCTGGCGCTGCCGGGCATCGGGCCCTACACCGCGCGTGCGGTGCTGGCCTTCGCCCATGACGCCGACGTGGTCCCGGTCGACACCAACGTCGCCAGGGTGCTCTCGCGCCTGCACGACCGCGCGCTGACCCGGCCGCAGGCGCAGACGCTGGCGGACGAGCTGACGGGGCGGGGCGTCGGTCCCCGCCTGTCGGCGGCCCTGATGGACCTGGGGGCCAGCCGCTGCACCTCGCGTACCGCCAGGTGCGAGGGCTGCCCGATGCGGACCGTCTGCCGGTGGGCGGGCGGTCCCGGTCCGGACCCTGCGGCGGCAGGCGGGCACCGGCCACGCCCGCAGGGCACGTTCGCGGGGTCGACCCGCCAGGCCCGCGGCCGGCTGGTCGACGCGATGCGTGAGGGACCGGTCGACGACGACGTCGCGATGCAGCTGGCCGGGTCGCATGGCCGGGGCCTGCTGGACCGGCTGGTCGCGGACGGGCTGGCGGTGCGGACCACAGAGGGGTTTGCCCTTCCGGGCTGGTCGGGCAAGGCTTGACCGACCCGGCGGGACCACGAGGGCCGGGACCCCCAGACGGTGGAGCCCAGATGCGCACGACGACGGAACCGACGACCGGACGGACGGCGAGGACCTCCTGGTGGGACCTGTCCAAGGAGGAGTGGAAGGCGGTCCTGCGCTCGACGCTGGCGGAGTTCAAGGCCGACAAGGTCCCCAACCTGGCCGCCGTCGTGACGCTGCGGCTGGTCCTGGCCCTGATCCCCGGCCTGATCGCGGGCATCGCGATCGCCGCGCAGGTGATCTCGACCGAGGACATCCAGCGGATGGTGACCTCCGCCGGCAGCGTCATCCCGGGCAGCGCCCGTGCCTTCGTCGTCGACACGCTGGACGGCGCCATCTCGGGCCTGCAGGAGAAGGGCACCATCCCGCTGGTCATCAGCATCCTCGCCGGGCTGTTCGCGGCCACCGGCGCGGCAGGGGCGCTGATCGAGGCCCTGAACGCCGCCTACGACGTGGAGGAGGGGCGGGGATTCGTCGGCCAGCGGGTGACCGCGCTGGCCGTCATCGCCGCGCTGGCCCTGGCCCTCATCGGCATGTTCGTCGCCATCGTGCTGGGGCCGACGCTGCTGGAGCTGCTGCTGCCGCAGGAGGTGCTGGACTCACCCCTCAGCCTGCTGATCACGCTGGGGCGCTATGTGGCGGGCATCACGATCCTGATCCTGTTCTTCGGCTTCGCCTTCTGGTTCGGACCCAACCGCGACCGTCCGGCGCTGCACTTCCTCTCGCCCGGGGCCGTCATCGGCGTCATCGGCTGGCTGCTGCTCAGCTGGCTGTTCGGGATCTACGTGTCCGTGGCCGGCAGCTACTCCGCGACCTACGGCACCTTCGCCGGCCCGATCGTGCTGATCGTGTGGCTGAACTACTCCTTCACCGTCCTGCTGATGGGGGCCGAGCTGGACCACGAGCTGAACCGCATGCATCCGCTGGAGGGGGATGCGACCGCCGTCGCCGGGGAGGACCCGGATGCATCGGACCCCGATACCTCGGACCCCGATACCTGGGACCCGGAGCCGGCGGACCTGGACGCGGTCGACCCCGACATGCCCCGCCACCCGGGTCTGGTGCCGCCCGCCGATGACGCGCAGGAGGACCCCGACGTCGGCCTGCGGGGGCCGGTGCCCACGCCGGTCCTGGTGGGCGCCGCACGACACACCCCCGGTGGCAAGGTGGCGGGCCGCCTGTGGGGGCGGATCAGCAGGGGATAGGCTGCCCGCGCAGCCCGGGTGGCCCGAAATGACCACCGCCGGATCAATTGTCGAGGCGTACCCTACGCACGTCGTGCCGCGTGCCGAATGAACGGCCATGAGCGGCGTATCCCACACAGTCCAGGAGAGTCCATTGTCGGACACCCGAGTTCGAGGCGGGTCGGACAGGCCCGGCACCTCGTCGCCCGGTGAGCCGGATCCATCGAGCCGGCTGCGGCGGTCCTTCAAGGACTCCGACAGCCGGGCTGCCCGCAGGATCGTGCAGCCCCTGCAGACCTTCCTGCACACCGAGGCCTCGGGCGGGATCGTCCTGGTCCTCGCCGCGATCGTGGCGCTGGTCTGGGCCAACTCCTCACTCTCGGAGTCCTACGAGGCCCTGATCCACCACCACATCGTGCTGGACCTCGGGTTCCTGACCCTCGACGAGCCGCTCGAGGCGTGGATCAACGACCTGCTGATGGCGGTGTTCTTCTTCGTCGCCGGCCTCGAGATCAAGCGCGAGCTGGTCCACGGCGACCTGCGGGACCCCAAGACGGCCGCGCTGCCGATCGCAGCGGCCATCGGCGGCATGGCCGTGCCGGCGCTGCTCTACACGGCGATGAACCTGGGCGGTGACGGTGCCCTCGGCTGGGGCATCCCCATGGCGACCGACATCGCCTTCGCCGTCGGCATCCTGGCGCTGGTCGGCAAGCGCGCACCCGCCAGCCTCAAGGTGTTCCTGCTGACCCTGGCGATCGTGGACGACATCGGCGCCATCCTGGTGATCGCCGTCTTCTACACGACCAGCCTGGACGCGGCCTACCTGGGTGGCGCCGTCCTGGTGGTCCTGGCCGTCCTCGGTCTGCAGCGGCTGCGCGTGAACAGCGTGGTCCCCTACGTCGTCCTGGCGGCGGTCCTGAGGCTGGTCGTCTTCGAGTCCGGGGTCCACGCCACGATCGCCGGCGTGATCCTGGGCCTGCTGACACCCGCCTACCCCTTCCACCCGCCGGAGGCCGTCACCGGCACCATCCACGGTCGCCTGAAGGGGCTGCGGTCCCGTCCCGCCGACGGCCGTGCCGACGAGCAGGAGCAGTCCGAGCTGGAGTCCATCGCGGTCCTCGCCCGCGACGGTGTGTCGCCCCTGCGGATCTGGGAGCACCGTCTGCACCCCTGGTCGGCGTTCGTGATCCTGCCGCTGTTCGCCCTGATGAACGCTGGCGTCCACCTGGGTGACGGCGTGCTGGGCAGCGTCCTCAGCGAGCCCGTCTCTCTGGGCGTGATCATCGGCCTGGTCGTGGGCAAGCCGATCGGCGTCATGGCCGCGGTGTTCCTCGCCACGAAGTCCGGACTCGCGCGGCTGCCGCGTGGCGTCGGCTGGCTCGAGATGGGCGGTGTCGGGCTGCTGGCCGGCGTCGGGTTCACCGTCTCGATCTTCATCTCCGGCCTGGCCTTCCCTGAGCACCCCGAGCTGGTGCAGAACGCCAAGGTCGGCATCCTGACCGCCTCGGTGACCGCGGGTGTCCTGGGCTACGTCGCGCTTGTCGCGCGCCGCACCACCGACTGACGCCGGGCCGGACCAGCACTCCGGACCAGCACTCCTCCACGGCCGCGCCCCCAGGGGCGCGGCCGTCCTGCGTCAAAGCCGGCGTCCGGGCTGGTGTCCGGGCTGGTGTCCGGGCTGGTGTCCGGGCATGGGTCCTGCTCGGCGTGGGTAGGACCGCGTGCGTATGATGACGATGGCCGAGAGAGGGAGCGCTGGTGTCGGATCGCGATGAATCGAAGGTGGAGATGCTCCAGCTCGTCGCACCGGGAACCGTGCTGCGCGAGGGCATCGAGCGGATCATCAAGGCCGGCAAGGGCGCCATCATCGTCCTGGGCTACGGCAAGCAGATGGAGGAGATGCGCTCCGGCGGCTTCCAGCTGAAGGCCAAGGTCACCGCCCAGCACCTCTCGGAGGTCGCCAAGATGGACGGCGCCATCCTGCTGGACGACGCCTGCGAGAACATCCTGTGGGCCAACGTCCACCTCGTGCCCGACTCCTCGATCACGACCCAGGAGACCGGCACCCGGCACCGGACCGCAGACCGCGTGGCCAAGCAGACCGGGATCCCGGTCATCAGCGTCAGCGAGTCGATGCAGATCGTGTCGCTGTACTTCGGCCCCTACAAGCACGTGCTGGAGGAGCTCTCCTCCATCATGTTCCGCGCCAACCAGGCCCTCGCGACGCTGGAGCGCTACCGCAACCGGCTGGACGAGGTCTCCGCGGCGCTGTCCGCGCTCGAGATCGAGAACGTGGTCACCCTGGGCAACGTCGTGTCGGTGCTGCAACGTGCCGAGCGTGTGCGCCGGATCGCTGCAGAGATCGAGCAGGCCATCGCCGAGCTGGGCACCGAGGGCCGTCTGCTGCAGCTGCAGCTGGACGAGCTGCTGCACGGCGTCGAGTCCGAGCGCGAGCTGGTCGTCCAGGACTACATCGCCGACCGCCGTCGCAAGGACGCCAAGGTGCTCGAGCTGATCGCACAGCTCAGCGACTCCGAGCTGCTCGAGCCCGGCAAGGTCGCCAAGGCCATGGGGTACTCCCCGGCCGAGCAGGCCGACGAGCGTCCCGTGGCCGCCCGCGGGTACCGGCTGCTCAGCCGCATACCCCGTCTGCCCGAGAGCATCGTGCACAAGCTGGTGGACAAGTTCGGCACGCTGGACCGCCTGCTCGACGCGACCCTGGACGACCTCAACACCGTCGACGGGATCGGCGAGGCACGTGCTCGGTCCATCAAGGAGGGGCTGGCCCGGCTGGCCGAGTCCTCGATCCTGGAGCGGTACGCCTAGGTCCAGGCTGGTGGATGTGACGATGTGTGGGCTGATCACTCCGGACGGTGTGCGATACGACCCCTCCGGAGGGTGTTGTCGTACGCATCACCCGCTTGCAGCCGTCTGACCAGCACTTTTGCGCTGGTGGTCGGACATGGACTGTGGTACAGTCGTCAATCGGACTAGTCGTGGCAGGTCAGGGCATCGGCCGCAGCCACGGGTCCGGACAGACAGACGTCCAAGCGACTTGGGACAGGGGAAACCGCATATGACCTACGCCGTCGGCGATACCGTCGTGTATCCGCACCATGGAGCAGCTGTTATCGAGCGCGAGGAGACGCGCAAGCTGCTGGGGGAGGAGAGGTCCTACCTCGTCCTGCGACTGACATACGGCGATCTCACGATCAAGATCCCCGCTGACCAGACCGACGAGGTCGGCCTGCGCAGCGTGTGTGATGACAAGGAGATCGCGAAGGTGATCACGGTGCTGAAGACCCGTGGGGCCAAGGTCCCGACCAACTGGTCCAGGCGCTTCAAGGCGAACAACGAGAAGCTCAAGGGGGGCGACATCATGAGGGTGTCGGAGGTCGTGCGCGACCTGTCCCTCCGCGAGATGGACAAGGGGCTGTCGGCGGGCGAGAAGCGGATGCTCTCCAAGGCCCGGCAGGTCCTCGTGTCCGAGCTGGCCGCCTCGCTGGACAAGGAGGACGCCGAGGCAGAGGCCTACCTGGACGAGATCCTCACCGACTGACCTGATCCGTCCGGGGCACACTGCTCCGACCCGCTGCCGCCCGGTAGTCTCTGGTTCTTGACGAACTCACCAGAGGTGCCGGGCGGTATCGCGTTCGTCGAGCTGATCCGGCTCGGCATCGTGATCCTCGCCACTGGTGCTGCCCTGGAGCTGGCGACCAACGTCGAGCTGGAGGGGCCGCAGCGGCTGGCCGCCACCGCCCTGGGTGCGGGTGGTGGGTACGTCGTGGGTGGCGTCCTGGGCCGGTTCGCGCAGAACCGCATCAGCTCGACCGAGCGGCGGCTGCAGCGCGTGTCGGCCAGCGAGATCGTCTCGGGCGCGGCCGGCGGGCTGCTGGGGCTGCTGATCGGC
>JBFKGB010000189.1:0-7015 GCA_041633535.1 Euzebya sp.
GGCCAGGCCGTTGCGGGCGGCCCAGGCGCCGATCGCGCCGTAGCCGTACAGACCCAGCTTGCTGCGGATGCTCGCGATGTGACCGTTGACGGTCTTGGCATCGATGCCCCAGTCCCTGGCGATCTCCGGCGGGTGCAGGCCATCGGCCAGCAGCTCGATGACCTCGAACTCGCGGGCGGTCAGCCGGTTGGCCAGGTCGCTGATCTCGTTCAGGTAGGCCAGCGCCTCCGCGAAGTCCAGCGCCGGCTGCTCCCCGGCTGCGACCAGCCGGATCTGCTCGGTCAGCCGGGCGCCGTCGTCCTTGCGCAGGTAGCCGACCGCGCCGTTGCGGCCTGCGTTGACGATGTCCCGCGCCTCCTGCGAGACCGACAGCGCGAACGTCAGCGCGCCCCGTGCGGCGACGGCCCGGAAGTCCGCCCAGCGACGCTCCTCCGCGGCGAACGGGCGATCAGCGGGCTGCCAGCGGACGTCGACCAGCACGACGTCGGGGCTGACGGTCTCCCACCGGGCCAGCAGCGCGTCGTGGGACAGGTCGAAGGCGACGAGGTCCATGTCGGCCGCCGTCGACAGCACCCGTTCGACGAACTGCTGCTCCCGCTGATGGTCGTCGACCAGCGCGACGCGCAGGACCCGCAGCGGCCTGGCCCGGGTGGTCACGTCGCACGCCCACCGACCGGGGGGAACACCATCTGCACCAGCGTGCCGGCGATGTCGGGCACGGTGCGGACGCGTGAGGTGCCGCCGGCCCGCTGCACCGTCCCGTGGATCGCCTCGCGAAGGCCATAGCCCTCCTGCCGCCCGGGGACGATCCCCACGCCGTCGTCGCGGACCGCTACGACGAGGCTGCCGTCCTGCCGCTGCCGGGCCGCGACGGCTACACGGTCGACCTGGGCGTGACGCCGGGCGTTCTGCACGGCGGCCTCGACCGCCACCCGGGTCGCCGCCACGACGTCGGGGTGCAGCGGCCCCACGTCGCACACCAGGTCCACGGTGAAGCCGCTGCCGTGCAGCGGCACCAGGGCCGTCGTCAGCGCCTGCATCAGGCCGTCGCCATCGCGGTGGGAGGTCCTGGCACCCGGGTTGTCCAGGAACGCCCGCAGGGTGAAGGCCGCGGCACGCAGCCCGTCGGCTGCGGCCTCGGGCAGGCCCGGGACGTCGAGGGTCTGCTCGATCGAGCGCAGCGCGGTGTTGTGCACGATGCCGCTGACGGTCAGCTCGTCGTGGCCCTGCGGGGACGCCGGGGACGAGGCCACGGCCTGCTGCGGGCCGGCGTCGTCCCGCCGTGCCAGCCACGTCGCCGCGGTCCCGGCCAGCAGGAGGAGAAGGAACCAGCTGCCTGTGGGTGTTGCCGGCCCTGACGCCATCTGGTCCGCCGATCGTGCGGCATCATGCCTGCTGACATGGTGTGGCCGCACCCCGGAGTATGACAGCCGCCCCGGGCTGACGCGTGAGAACATGTCGGGGTTGGTAGCACGAGGATCACGGGCGTCCCCGAGGATCTCGGGTGGTTCCGGGGGTCCGTCAGCCGGAGGATCTCGCGGTACTGTCCACCGCGACGGACGCCGTGCACTGGGCACGGACCACGGAGGGGACGACGGGTGATGGGCGAACGGACGGTGCTGGTGACGGGAGGGGCCGGGTTCATCGGCGCGAACCTGGTGCGGCGGCTGCTCGCCACCGACGGGATCGGTCAGGTGCGGGTCATCGACGACCGGTCCTCGGGCGAGCACGGCTACCTGGAGGGGCTGGACGTCATCGACCACCACGCCTCCATCCTGGACGAGGACGCCCTCGAGACCGCGGTCGCGGGCGCCGACGCGATCGTGCACCTGGCCGCCCGCCCGTCCGTCCCACGGTCGGTGAAGGACCCGGTCACCGCCCACACCGTCAACGCGACGGGCACCGTCATGGTGTTGGAGGCCGCACGGCGTCACGGCAACCTGCACTGCGTCGTCGCCTCGTCCTCCTCCGTCTACGGCGCCAACCCGACGCTGCCGAAGCACGAGCAGCTGGCCACCGAGCCGCTGAGCCCGTACGCGGCCAGCAAGCTGGCCACCGAGGCCTACGCCCTGGCCTACGCGGCCAGCTACGACATGCCGGTCCTGGCGTTCCGGTTCTTCAACGTCTACGGCCCGCTGCAGCCGGCCGGGCACGCCTACGCCGCGGTCGTCCCCGCGTTCGTCGACGCCGCGCTGGCCGGCCGCCCCCTGACGATCCACGGCGACGGCGAGCAGACCCGGGACTTCACCTACGTCGACAGCGTCACCGGCGCGATCACCGACGCGATCCTGCGCGGGGTCGCCAACGAGCGGCCGGTCAACCTGGCCTTCGGCAGCCGGGCGTCGCTGCTGGAGCTGATCACCGTGCTGGAGGACGTGCTGGGACAGCCGGTCGCCCGCGAGCACACCGACGTCCGGGCCGGTGACGTCCGCCACAGCCAGGCCGCGCAGGACGTCTTCGCCGGGCTGTTCCCCGACCTGCAGCCCACCCCGCTGCGTGACGGCGTTGCCGCGACCGTGGACTGGTTCAAGAACGCCTGACCCGGGCCGGGCGGTGCAGACCTCCTGACTGGTGGGCACCGATCCCCTAGGGTGCGGCCATGCAGCCCTGGGGTCCGTCACGGGTGCTGCGGGGTGTCCCCGCCGCCGTGCTGCTGTGCGCGCTGGTCGCCGCGGCGCTGGCCACGCCCGCGCCTGCCCGGGCCCAGGACCGTGCGAACGGGGTGCCCAGTGCGGAACCGGGGCTGACGACGGTGCTGACCCGCTACGCCCGTGGGGGACCCGACGGTCCCGGACCGGCCGGCCAGCGACCCGCCTTCAGCGGCGGGCGCCCCGGCTTCAGTGCCGGGCAGCCCTCGTTCGTCGCCGGCGACGGGATCGTCGTCGACGGCGGCCGCCTACTGGTGTACGTACGGGTGGACCGCACCGACGCCACGGTCCGGGCGGGCGTCCGGGCGGCCGGGGCCCGCATCGTCCACGTCGACGCGGACCACCGGGTCCTGACCGCACGCGTCGCGCCCGGCGACCTGCGCAGGCTCGCGGCCGCCGATGGTGTGGTGCTGGTCCAGGAGGTCAGCGCACCCATGACTGCCGATGACGGCAGCGTGACCGGCGCCTGCGCCACCGGCGTGGACAGCGAGGCCGACGCCCAGCTGCGCGCCGACGTCGCACGACGGGACTTCGGCGTCGACGGGACCGGCGTCGTCGTCGGGGTGCTGTCGGACTCCTACGACCGACGGGGCGGGGCCGACGCCGACATCGACAGCAACGACCTGCCGGGCGTGGTCGCCGAGGACACCCCACCGTCGAGCTGCGGCCGCACCACCCCGGTCGACGTGGTCGCCGAGGGACCGATCGGCGCGGACGAGGGCCGGGCCATGCTGCAGCACGTCCACGACCTGGCCCCCGGCGCCGACCTGGCCTTCGCGACGGCGTTCGAGGGGCTCTACGCCTTCGCCGACCGGGTCCGCGACCTGCGTGCCGCGGGCGCGGACGTCATCGTCGACGACGTCACGTACTTCGACGAGCCCGTCTTCCAGGAGGGACCCGTCTCGCTGGCCATCGACGACGTGGTGGCCGACGGTGCGGTGTACCTGTCCTCGGCGGGCAACAGCAACGTCATCGTCGGCGGCAAGGACGTCGCCAGCTACGAGGCACCCGCCTACCGGCCGGCACCCTGCCCGCCGGCGCTGGCCGAGGTCGGCTACGAGAGCTGCCACGACTTCGACCCGGGTGCCGCGGTCGACACGACGTTCGGCGTGACCACCGGCGCGGGCAGCCCGGCGCTGGACGCCAAGCTGCAGTGGGCCGAGCCGTGGAACGGCGTCACCACGGACCTGGCGCTGCACCTGGTCAGCGCAGACGGCACGGCCGACCTGGACATCGTCGCCAGCACCGACGACATCATCGAGCAGCGGCCCTTCGAGCGCCTGCTCGCCTACCTCAGCAGCGGGACCGCGTCCGCGGCGCTCGTCGTGGCACGGACCACGGCCGGCACCCTGGGGGAGCCGCGGCTGCACCTGAACCTGGGACGCAGCCGGCTGACCGCCGTGGAGCACGACCGAAGCGTCGGCGGTGACGTGGTCGGCCCCACCATCTGGAGCCACAACGGCGCCGAACGCGCCATCTCGGTGGCGGCCACCCGCTACGACGACGGGGTCGTGGCCGAGCCGTTCAGCTCGCGCGGTCCGGTCACCCACTGGTTCGGGCCGGCGGACGGCGTGACCGCCGCGGCGGCGCTGCCGACCCCCACCGTGCTGGCCAAGCCGGACGTGACGGCCACCGACGGGGCCTGCACCACGTTCTTCGGCAGCCGCGACGACGCGGCCGACTGCCACCGGTTCTTCGGCACCTCCGCGGCCGCGCCCCACGCCGCGGCTGCCGTGGCGCTGGTCCGTCAGGCGGCCCCGGACATCACACCCGCCCAGGTCAGCGCCCTGGTCCGGGGGACCGCCGCACCCATGACCGGCGGACCGGCGGCGGTCGGGGCGGGGCTGGTCGACGTCCACGCGGCGCTTGGTGCGCTGCGGCCCACCGACGTCACCGCCGTGTTCGACGACGGTGCGGTCAGCGTGTCGTGGACCGCCCCGGCGGTGCCGCCGGGCACCCTCACCGGCTACCGGATCCGCACGCTGGAGGACGGCAGCCCGGTGGGCCCCTCCGCCGACGTGGGCCCCGTCACCAGCGGCACCGTGCCAGGCCCCGCCGACGGCGGTGACGTCACCGTCACCGTCACGCCGCTGACCGCCTCGGGTGAGGCCCTCGCCTCGGCACCCAGCGGACCGGTCAGCGTCCCGGCACGCGCCGCAGCGCCCATCGACGTCACGGCGGTGGCCGGGGACGCCCGCGTCGAGGTCGCCTGGACACCGCCGGGCGATGCGGGCAGCTTCCCGGTGACGGGCTACGAGGTCCACGTCGACGATGGTGACGGGGAGTCCACGGTGGCGGTGGGCGATGTGACGTCGGCCGTGGTGACCGGGCTGACCAACGGGGTCCAGCACGTCGTCACGGTGGCCGCCCGCAGCGATGCGGGTGTCGGCCGGCGCTCGCTGCCCACGGATCCCGTCGTGCCCGGTGTCCTGCCGGGACCGCCGACGCAGGTGGCCGCCAGCGCCGGGGACGGTGCGGTCGAGGTGTCGTGGTCACCGCCGGCCGAGCCCGGCGACCCCGCCGTGTCGGCCTACGTCGTCCGGGTGGCCGAGGAGGGCGTCGAGGTGGGGTCGCGCACCGTGGCGGCACCCGCGACGTCGTTGCGCTACGGCCCGCTGCCCAACGACCGCAGCTACACGATCACGGTGACGGCGCGCAACGCCCTGGGTGACGGACCTGCCTCGGCGCCCTCCGACCCGGTGACCCCGTTCACGCCGGTGCGCGCCCGGCCGCCGACCGACGTGACCGCGACGGCGGGTGACGCCAGCCTGACGGTGTCGTGGACCCCACCGGCCGACACCGGGTCGTCCCCGGTGACCGGCTACGAGGTGTACGTCAGCGACGGGTCCGACCCGCCCGTCACCGCTGCCGTCGGCGACGTGACGTCGACCGTGGTGACCGGGCTGGTCAACGGCACCGGCTACACCGTCACCGTCGCGGCGGTCACCGACGCCGGACCGGGTCTTGAGTCGGCACCGACCGCCGTGGTCACCCCGGCCGCGCCGCCCTCCGGGGGCGGGGCCGGCGGTGGTTCGGGCGGTGGCGGTGGCGGCGGTGGCGGTTCGGGCGGTGGCGGCGGCTCTGGCGGTGGGCCCGACGGTGGTTCGGGGGGCGGCGTCACCCCGCCGGCCGACCCCGACCCGTCAGGTCCGCCGCAGCCCGCCCCGGTCGACCCGGCCGGCGAGCCGACGCTGACGGCGATCCCCACCGCCGCGACACCGTCGGACAACTCCGACACCGCCATCGCGGTTAGCCAGGCGACCCGCCCCACACCGGGTGCGTTCGCCCAGCAGGGTGGTGAGGTGCTGCTCGCCAGCGAGCTGGTGTTCGCCGACGCGCTGGCCGCGGGGGCGCTGCAGGGCGACCGGGTGCTGCTGCTGAACGACCCGGCGGGGCTGGAGCCCGCGGTCGAGGCGGAGCTGCGGCGCCTGGGTGCCAGCACCGTGCGGATCCTGGGTGGCGAGCAGGCGCTGTCGGCCACCGTGGCCGAGGACCTGCACACCGCCGGGTTCGCGGTCACCCGGACTGCCGGCGCGACACGGCTGCAGACGGCCGTGGCCATCGCCCGGCTGGTCGGCGGCACCACGGGTTTCCTGGCCCGCGCCGACGCCTCGGGCGGGGCCGACCCGACCCGGGCGTTCGCGGACTCCCTGGCGCTGGGCGGCTGGGCGGCCGCCGTCGGCGGACCGGTCCTGCTGACCGGCACCGACGCCCTGTCCGCCGCCACCGCAGACCACCTGGCCGGCGCGTCCCTGTCGGCGCTGCGGGTCATCGGTGGCACGGCAGCGGTCGATGAGGCAGCCGCCGACCAGGCCGCCCCCATGGTGGGTCAGGTCAGCAGGGTGGCGGGGACCACGCGGTTCGGGACTGCCGCCGCGATCGCCACCGCCCGCGGGTTCTCATCGTCCAGCCGGGCGTCCACGGTGATCGTGCTTGAGGCCCAGGGCCCCAACGCCTGGGCGGCCGGCTTCACCCTGGCCGCCCTGTCGGCGCAGCGTGACGCACCGATCGTGCTGGTCAGCGGCGACGACGTGCCCGCCGAGACCGCCGCGGTCCTGCGCGATGCGGTGGCGGCCGACGCCGACGTCGTCTGCGCCGCCTCGACCACGGCCTGCCAGGTAGCGGTGGCGGTCCTGCGGGGCTGATCGCCGCCGTTCGGACGACCGGCCGCCTGACTGCGGTGACGGTGGCGGTCCTGAGGGAATGGCTGCCGCCGCAGGCCAGTCAGCCGCTGGAGGACCGCGGTCCGGCCCGCTGCTACAGGACGGTGATGTTGTCCTGGGCGCGGCCGAAGGCGTTGCGGGCGTCGAACACGCGGGTGGCGTGGGTGGCGATCCAATCCAGGTCGTAGGTGCCGTGGGGGGTCA
>JBFKGB010000190.1:0-6997 GCA_041633535.1 Euzebya sp.
CTCGTCCCCGTCGCGGCCAAGACCCATCAGGAACGTCTGCGCATCCGTCAGGGCCGAGCGCTGGACGGCCCGGTGCACCCGCTCGCCCGCCTGCAGCAGCTGTCGCGGCACCGGCACGGTCGTCTGCCCCGTGCGCGTCACCGCGACCGGCACCCAGCGTCCCTGACGGCTGAAGCCCTCGACCTCCCACGGTCCGGCATCCGCGGGCAGGTCGTGGTCCAGGACCACGACGTCGCCCTCACCCGGACCGATGGTGGTCACGAAGCCACCCGAGCCGGGCAGCAGGTGGCTGAGCACCGCGTCGGTCGTCCAGCGCGCCGTCGCGATGGTGGTGACGCCGTGCCGCTCGTAGATGCTGGCCCGCTCCGGGTCGTAGATCCGGGCCACGACGGTGGCCACGCCGAAGTGCTCGCGGGCGGTGCGGGCCGCCACGATGTTGGAGTTGTCGCCGTTGGTCACGGCCACGAAGGCGTCTGCGGAGTCGGCGCCGGCGCGCACCAGCGTCGCCCGGTCGAAGACGATCCCGACGACCGCGTCGCCGCCGAAGCTGGGGGCGAGCCGCCTGAAGGCGCGCTGGTTCTGGTCGATGATGGCGACCCGGTGGCCGTCGGCGTCGAGCTCGTGGGCGAGCGCGGCGCCGACACGTCCGCACCCGGCGATGATCACGCTGCTGCGATGGCTGGGTTCGTTCACGCCGTCATTGTGGCGCATGAGGCGTAGCCTTACCCGACGCATGGCGATTCTGTCCTCACTCAAGCGTCGCCTCATCGGCGATCCCCGGGCCAGCGGCGAGCTGGCCGAGCAGGTCGTCCCGCCATGGCTGGCGTTGCCGCTGTTCGCCTCGGACACCCTCTCCTCGGCCGCGTACGCGACCGAGGAGACGCTGATCGTGCTGTCGCTGGCCGGCGTCGGCGCCCTGGCCCTGGCCTGGCCGATCGCGGCGTTCGTCGGCCTGCTGATGCTGGTCGTCGTCGCCGGGTACCGCCAGACCGTCAGGGCCTACCCCGACGGCGGCGGGGCCTACCGGGTCGCCCGGACCAACCTGGGCGAGCGTGCCGGCCAGGTCGCAGGCGCCGCGCTGCTGATCGACTACACCCTGACGGTCGCGGTCTCCGTGGCCGCAGGGGCGGCCGCCGTCGTGTCGGCCTTCCCCGCGGTCGCCCCTTCGCGTCTGGCCATCGCGCTGACGTTCATGGCCACCATCACCGTGGTCAACCTGCGCGGCGTGCGCGAGTCCAGCCGGCTCGTGGCGATCCCCGTGTACGGGTTCCTGCTGGTGATGGCCACGATGATCATCCGCGGGCTGGCACAGTGCACCGATGGCTGTCCGGCCGTCCCGTTCGAGCAGACCGTCCTGCCCGACACCGGGACGGGGCTGACCCTGCTGCTGGTCCTGCGGGCGTTCGCGACCAGCGCGACCTCGATGACCGGCATCGAGGCGGTGTCCAACGGGGTGGGGGCCTTCCGGGCACCGGCCGCGCGCAACGCCGCCCGCACGCTGGGGGCCATCGGCCTGATCGCCGTGCCGATGCTGCTGGGCCTGGGCTACCTGGCCACCCACATCGAGGGCGTCGTGGCCTTCGCCGGCCTGGAGCGCACGGTGACGTCCCAGATCGCCGCCGCCGTCTTCGGAGCCGCCACACCAGCCTTCTTCAGCGTGCAGGTCGCCACGGCGGCCATCCTGTTCCTGGCTGCCAACACCGCCTACGCCGACTTCCCGCGTCTGGCCTCCTCGCTGGCCGAGGACCGCTTCCTGCCCCGCCAGCTGGCCACGCGCGGCGACCGCCTGGTCTTCTCCAACGGGATCCTGGCCCTGTCGGCAGCGGCCACGCTGCTGCTGGTCGCCTCGGGCGCCCGGGTGACCTCCCTGGTCGGCCTGTACGTCGTCGGCGTGTTCACCGCCTTCTCGCTGTCCCAGACCGGCATGGTCCGGCACTGGCTGCGCGAGCGCACGGCTGGCTGGCGGACCTCCATCGCCCTCAACACCGTCGGTGCGATGGCCACCGGCTCGGTCCTGGTGATCGTCCTGGTCACGAAGTTCACCGCCGGGGCCTGGGTCGTCGTCGTCGTCGGGCCGGCGCTGGTGTGGACCATGTCGGCGATCCGGCGGCACTACGACGCCTACGCAGCCGCGGTCCGCGACATGGGGCTGCACGACCAGCCGCACCGCCCCGTCCGGGTGATGATCCTGGAGGACCGGGTCGACGCGGCGACCGCCGCCTCGGTGGCCTACGCCTACAGCATCGGGGCCAGCCACATCGAGGGGGTGCTGGTCTCGACCAGCGCACGTCGCAGCGACGTGCGTGACCGCTGGCGGACCCTCGCCCCGGACCTGCCGGTCCGCGAGCAGGTGTCGGGCATCACCACCACCCCCACCAAGGCCATGCGCGCCGCTGCGAAGGCCGCCTCCGCCGAGCACGAGGAGGCCTTCACGATGGCCCTGGTGCCCGAGACCAGGTCCGACACCTGGATCGACGTGGCGCGGCGGCACCGGGTGGCGCAGCGCGCCAAGGCCTCGCTGGTCAGCGACGGGACGCTGGTGGTCACCAACGTCGTGGCGCCCGTCGGGGGTCCCGGTCCCTACCAGGTGACCGAGCCGGTGGAGCACCACGTCATCGTCCTGGTCAACCGCGTCCACCGGGCGACGATGCGGGCGATCGCCTACGCCGAGAGCCTGCAGGCCACGTCGGTGCAGGCGCTGTCGATCAACGTGTCGGGCGAGCGCTCCGCCGAGATCCTCGGTGACTGGCAGCAGGCCGGGATCCGCATCCCCCTCGACATCGTCGACAGTCCGTTCCGGACGATCCTCGACTCGTTGCACGACTACATCGAGGAGTTCCAGCCCGACGGGCAGCACACCGTGGTGACGGTGGTGATGAGCGAGTTCGTCCTGCCCCACTGGTGGCAGCGCTCCCTCCACAACCAGTCGGTCCTGCAGATCAAGAGCGCCCTGCTGTTCAGCCGTGGCGTCGTCACGACCAGCGTCCCGACCCTGCTGACGTCGCTGGACCCGGGTCAGCTGCCCCGTCCCGACGCCGACGGGCCGCTGACGGTCGGCCCGGGGACGCGGCGAGGCTGACCGCCAGCACCCGTCGTGCCCCCGCCGCGCGCAGGGTCGTGGCGGCCGCCAGCAGCGTCGCCCCCGTGGCTCGGACGTCATCGACCAGGACCACCGTCGAGGGGACGCGGCCCACGGCGACCCAGCCACCCACGGCCCCCGACAGCCGGGTCCGCGCGTCGGCCGTCCCGTGGTCGGGCCGGTCCCCCGTGGCGACCAGCAGCCGGCGGGCCGACGGGCCGGCCAGGACCTCCGGCAGGTCGATGCCGCGTCGACGTCGTCTGGCGGGTGTGGCGGGCACCCATGTCCGCACCACGTCGGCCGGCAGGTGGGGGTCCAGCAGCCGTCGCAGCGCCCGCGCCCCGGCCAGCAGCGCGTCGGTCTTGACCCGCTTGACGGCCACCGACAGCGGGTCGTCGTAGACGAAGGGACTGACGGTCACCACGCCGGGGGCGAGGACCCACGGCTGCCCGTCGGGCTCCAGGCGGTCACCACAGGGATCGCACAGCGGCTCCAGCCCGCCGCGGCGACACGACAGGCAACGCGGTGGGAGGAGCAGGTCCAGCAGCGGGCTCATCCTGCGAGCGTCGCAGAGCGGGCTGCTCGAGCGGACCCGGATCGGCCGGGCTGTGGAAACTGGGCGCACGGCGGGGTCATCTCCTAGTCTGCCGCCCATGCTTGCTGTCTACGCCGAGTCCTTCGACGCCGAGAACCCGCTGAGCGGCCTGCGGGTCGCCGATCGCCCCGACCCCGAGGTCCCCGACGGCTGGGAGCTGGTGACCGTCCGTGCAGCGGCCCTCAACCACCACGACCTGTGGTCGCTGAAGGGCGTGGGCCTGAAGCCCCAGCAGCTGCCGATGATCCTGGGCGGCGACGCGGCGGGCGTGACCGCCGACGGTCGCGAGGTGGTCGTCCACGGGGTCGTGGCCGGCACGGACGGGCGGGGCGACGAGATGGACCCCGAGACGCCGTTCAGCCTGTTCAGCGAGCACTTCCCCGGCACCCACGCCCAGCTGCTGGCCGCCCCCTCCGTCAACCTGATCGACAAGCCCGCCGAGCTGTCCTTCGAGGAGGCTGCCTGCCTGCCGGTCGCCTACCTGACGGCCTACCGGATGCTGTTCGTCCAGGGCGGGTTCGTGCCCGGCGACACCGTGCTGGTCCAGGGCGCTGGCGGTGGCGTGTCGACCGCGGCCATCCTGCTGGGCAAGGCCGCGGGCCTGCGCATCTGGGTCACCAGCCGTGAGGAGTCCAAGCGCGCCAAGGCGGTCGAGCTGGGGGCCGACGCGGCCTTCGAGTCCGGCGCCCGCCTGCCCGAGCGTGTCGACGGCGTGCTCGAGACCGTCGGGCGGGCCACCTGGGACCACTCGCTGAAGTCCACCCGCAACCAGGGCACCGTCGTCGTGGCCGGCATGACCTCGGGCGACGCGCCCGGCGGCCTGCCCCACCTGTTCTTCCGCCAGCTGCGGGTCATCGGGTCCACGATGGGCACCCGCGCCGAGCTGCGGAAGCTCGTCACGTTCATGGCCACGTCGGGTCTGCGCCCGCTGATCGACTCCGTGGTGCCGCTGGAGCAGGCGCAGGACGCCTACCGCGCCATGGCCGAGGGCGAGCTGTTCGGCAAGATCGTGCTGACCACCTGATCGGGCGGCCGGCGCTGCTCCAGCAGGTCGGCCGGCGCTACTCCAGCAGGGCGACCGGCTGGGTGGCGACGATGTCGGTCGCACCCAGGGCGCGCAGGTCGGCCAGCTTCTCCCACAGCTCGCCGTTCTGCACGACGAAGTGGCAGGCGGCCAGGTCCTCGCGGCCGGCCAGCGGCAGCACTGTGGGCGACTCCAGGCCGTGGAACATGTCGACGAGCTCGTCGATGCGCGCCTTCGGGATGTGCAGCATGACGTAGCGGGCGCGGCGGGCGGCCAGCGCCGCCTCCAGCCGCAGCTCCAGGTCGTCCAGCACGGGCAGGCCGGGGCGGTGGACGAACTCTGCCTGGCAGTCCTTGATCTCGGTGAGGACCCGCAGCCGGTTCTGCCGCAGCGAGGTCCCCGTCTCGCTGTTGTCCACGATCGCGTCGGCCAGCCCGGCGGCGCAGACGCCCTCCAGCGACCCGCCCATGGCGACGATCCGCACGTCGATGCCCTCGGACTCGAAGAAGGCGCGGGTCAGGTTGGGCATGTGGGTCGCGACCACGCCACCGGCCAGGTCACGGTGGTCGGTACGACCGTCGTCGTCGCGGCCGGCCACGACCAGCGTCGACCGGGCGAAGCCCAGCGGGCGGCTGGCCAGCTCGGTGACGTCGTGCTCCATGGCGATGTCGGTGGCGATGAACGCCCCGTCCAGGGCGCCGGCGCCCAGCGCGGCCGCGGCGTCCCGGGGCCGCATCTCGATCAGCTCGAGCGCCTCGCCGACCAGCGCGGTCGACCCTGCACCACGAAGACCGGACACCGGGTAGCCGGCGGTGCCCAGGAGCTTCAGCACCTCATCGCGCAGACGCCACTTGGAGGGGACGGCGATCCGGGCGCGCCCGTCGGTGCTGGATGCGGTGCGGCGGTCGTGGGTGGTGGCGGTCATCGGGAGGTTCCTCGGTGGGCGGTCATGACGCAGGCACCCCGGCTGCGGGCGGGGGGTGGGGTGGGGGCCGGGAGAGGCTAGCGGCGGCGCGAGGCCAGATGGGCCAGGACGTCGTCCCAGGCCACGCCAGCGCCGACCAGACCTGCCAGCAGGTGGAACACGAGGTCCGCGGCCTCGGAGGCCGCACGGTCGCTGTCGACCTCTGCGGCGTTCAGCTCCAGGCAGACCTCGAAGGCCTCCTCCATGATCTTGCGCTGCACCGTCACCGGGTCGGTGACCAGGGTGACGGAGTAGGAACCCGAGGGCTGCTCCTCCTTGCGGGAGCGCAGCAGGGACTCGAGGTCGTTCAGCAGGTCAGCCATGTCGCGCCGAAGGGTACCGGCAGCCCCGGACGCTGGCGATTCCAGCGCCCGGGGCTGGACCCGATCCCGTGAACGCCTACCCCGTCAACGCCTCGGCGATCTGGGTCGAGACGTCGGCCGACACCGCGCTGGTCCCACCGAACAGGATGGTGCGGATGATCGTGTCGCGGTTGGCCGCCAGGTAGCCGGCCACGACCTCGGACAGCTGCGCCGGGTCGGTGAACAGCATCGGTCCGGGGCCGACCGAGGGGTTGCCGACGGTCGCCGACCCGGTCAGGGCGTCGGGGAAGTCGGCGTCGGTCGAGAAGGCCACTGTCGTCGGTGTCGGGAAGAAGCGCTCGGCGGTGGCCACCGACAGCGCCGCAGGGGTGCCACCGACGACGTGCTCGACGCCGTCCACCACCTGGGCGGCGGCGTCGCCGATGGTGATGACCGTCGGCTGGACGGCATCCAGGTAGGCCTGGGTCTCGGCCGGCATGCGGGCGTCGGCTGTCAGCAGCACCGCGGCGTCCACCTGCGGTGTCGGGGACTGCGCGAAGTCGGAGTCGCCGGCGACCACGGCCGCGGCGCCGGCCAGGCTGGTGTCGGTGAAGATGCCACCGTCGGCCAGCAGCGCCGTGCTCGTCGCGCCGATCTGCTGGGCCACGGCGACGGCGGTGGCGTAGCGGTTGATGCCACCGACCCTGACCACGTCGTAGCCCAGGTCGGAGACCTGCCGGTCGACCTCGTCCGACACCGCCACGGTCCCGCCGACCACGTAGACGGTGCCGGGTGCGGGCAGGACGCGCAGGATCTCGTCCTGCGTCGTCCGGCTGAGGGTGCTGGGCTGGGTCAGCAGCAGCGGTGCGTCCAGCTCGACGGCCAGCGGGGCCCCCGTCTGGGCGTCCGGGAAGTCGTCGAACCGTGCCAGGACGACGGCGCTGGCGCCCCCGTCGGGGTAGGCCGTCTGGGAGCCCAGCACGGCCGTCTCGAGCCGTGTCGGTCCGCCCAGCCGTTCGGGCTCCTCGGCGGC
>JBFKGB010000191.1:0-6985 GCA_041633535.1 Euzebya sp.
ACGGTCCTGCGGCCGCGGGCCTCGCCGTCGAGCTGCAGCTGGCCGTCACCAGCGACCCCCTCGCACAGGACACCCCGCCGCCGGTCGCCACGACGGCGGGCCTGCCGTCCGCCCCGGTCGTGGCCGACGTACGCGCCACCTCGACCAGTGCCTTCGTCCTGACCTTTGCGGCCTTCCTGGTGCTGGGTGCGGCCCTGGGGGTCGCGGTGTCCCGGAGGATGGGGCCGTGACGCGCCTGGCCGTGTCCGTCGCGCTGAGCTGTCTGCTGGCCGTCGGTGTCCTCCTGGGGGCCTGGACCCCCGCCACCGCGGCCACGGCCGACCCGCCCGCCGCTGCCGACACCGTGGACCGGCGGGAGACGCCCGACGTGGAGGGTGCGGCCAACCCGCTGGCGGCGCCCGCCCTGCCGCGGGGCCAGGCGACCGACACGATCCTGCCGACCGAGGTGCTGTGGTACGCACTGCCGGCGGTGTCCGGGCAGCAGGTCAGCGTGACGGTGACCGTCCAGGGGCGCCCCGACGGTGCGGTCGTGGACGCCACAATCGTCGAGGCGATCGTCCGTGACGCCCAGCGGCTGCCGGTGCAGGAGGCGGTCGTGCCCTTCGACGGACGGACCGATGCCGTGGCCGCCCCGCCCCCGGCGGAGGTCCCCCGGGTCACCGGCGAGGGTCGGTCGGCGGCGCTGCTGTCCGTGGCGCTCCTCAGCCGTGAGTGGCACGGCGATGGTGGCGGCGTCGGCTACCGGGTCGTGCTGCAGGTCGACGTCACGGGGGATCCATCGCCGACCGTCAGCGCTCCACCGGCACCTGGAGCCACGGCGGCCCCGGCACCTGACGCGACGGTGGCGCCGACGCAGCCCGCGGACGGGGCCGCCGCGCCGCCGCAGGACCCGCCCGTACCCGCCACCCCGACGTCCACGGCGACAGACCTGCTGCCGGTCGCCCTGGTCGCCCTGGCCCTCGGCGGGGTCGGGGGCTTCGAGCTGTCCAGGAGGGGCCTGTGACGCTGCCCACCGACATGCCCACCGACATGTCCATCGAGATGCCCGTCGAGATGGCCACCAGGGCCGTGGTGGCCACCGCACAAGGATCCACCATGGTGGATCCGAGCGTCCATAGGCACCGTCGACGCGCGGTGGGGGTCCTGGTGCTCCTGACGGTGCTGGCCAGCGGGTGCGGCGAGGTCGGGCGGGCCTTCACGGGCACGCCGCCGCCACCGGGTCCCGACCCGATCGCGGTGCTGCCCACCGGGGGACCGCCGCCCGGCGCTGGTGCGGCCGACCCCACGCCGTCGGCCCCGCCTGCGCCCACGTCGACGCCGCCCGCGGATCGGACGGCGCGCCCCGAGCCGTCTGCACGTGCGTTCCCCGGGGACTGCGACGGCTGCGCTGACCGGTCCGCCGTCGAGGCAGCCATCGCCGCGGCGACCGCACCGGTGGTGATCGCCCTGGACGCCTCGGTGGCGATGGGTGCGGCGCTGGCCGGTGACGGCCCCAGCCGGCTGGAGTCCGCGCAGGACGCCGTGCAGCGGCTGGTGCTGGGCACACCCGGCTACGCCGACACCGGGGTCGTGACCTTCGGTGCGGCCGGCGACGGCACCGAGGGCGGGCGCAGCGAGTCCTGCTCGACGGTGACGACGGTGTCGTTCCCTGGCGACGCGGTCCCCGAGGACGCCGCCGTCGCAGCCGCGGTCGGCTGGCGGCCGACGACGTCGATGCTGGACCTGGTGGTCCCGGTGCTGGCACAGGTGGGGGAGGGGGCAGGGCCGTTCGCGTCGGTCACGCCGGGACGTGTCGTGCTGGTCACCGCTGGCACCGACACCTGCGGGCGTGACCCGCTGACGGCCGTGGAGGGACTGCAGGACCCCCCGGTCGTGGACGTCCTGGCGCTGTCGCCCACCCCCGACGACGGTCGGGCGCTGGCCCGGCTGGCCGCCGCCACCGGCGGTCGCTACCTGGCCACGACCGACGCGGTCTCGGTGGCCACCGCCGCGGACGCCCTGGCGGCCCGGGCCGTCGACGACCTGCGACCGGCCCTGGTGCCACCACCACCCGACCTCGCAGGCGTCCTGGGGGACCTGGCGTCGCAGGCCCAGGCGGCGCGCCGGGCCGTCCTGGACCGGTTCGGCACCCCGCCGCCCGGCACGGACGTCGCGGTCGACACCACCGCGGAGGGGGATCCGTGACCCCCGGGCAGGTGTGGCTGACCGTCGACGGCGTCCGGGTGGCGCCGGTCGAGCTGGCGACCACGGCGGGCGCGCGGCGCCGGGGCCTGCTGGGCCGGGACGGGCTGGACGGTGCGATCTGGCTGCACCCCGCCAACCAGGTCCACGGCATCCGCATGCGCTTCGACCTGGACGTCGCGTTCGTCGACCGCGCCGGGATCGTGCTGCGCACGGCGGTGCTGCGGCGCAACCGGATGACCCCGCTGGTGTGGCGGTCCCGGACGGTCATCGAGGCACAGGCGGGCCGCTTCAGCAGCTGGGGGCTGCGCCCCGGGGTCAGGGTCGGTCACGAGGGCTGACTGCTACCGTCACCACGTGAACGACCAGACCGCAGCGCCCGACCCGTCCGCCACCGAGGCCACCGACGCCACCGAGGCCACCGACGCCGTCGAGGCCACTGAGACCATCGACGCCGCTGACGCCCCCGGCGGGATCGCGTGGCCCGAGGGCTTCCGGTCGGGCGTGTGCGCCATCGTCGGCCGACCCAACGTGGGCAAGTCGACCCTCCTCAACACCATCATCGGTGAGAAGGTCGCCATCACCACGCCGGTGCCCCAGACGACCCGCCACGTCATCCGCGGGATCCTGAACCGCGAGGACTGCCAGGTCGTCTTCGTCGACACGCCGGGTGTGCACAAGCCGAAGTCGCTGCTGGGCTCCCGCCTGAACGAGCTGGCGCAGGGAGCGCTGGAGGGCGTGGACGTGGCGCTGATGCTGGTCGACGCGTCGAAGGGCATCGGCCGTGGCGACGCCTACCTGGCCGAGGTCGTCGCCGCCTCGGGCGTCCCCCTCATCGGGGTGCTGAACAAGGTCGACCGGATCAGCCGCAACGACCAGCTGCCCGGCATCGCCGCGCTGAGCGCCCTGACGACCTTCGAGGAGATCGTGCCGATCAGCGCACGCAAGGGCGAGTCCGTCGACCGGCTCGTGGACCTGATCACGGCCCGGATGCCCGAGGGACCGCCGATGTACCCCTCGGAGATGA
Organism: Euzebya sp.; assembly: GCA_041633535.1. Lineage (GTDB taxonomy): Bacteria > Actinomycetota > Nitriliruptoria > Euzebyales > Euzebyaceae > Euzebya. The sequence continues at coordinate 3,209 of JBFKGB010000191.1, forward strand.
CCACCGACTCCGAGCTGGAGCAGCGCATCGGCGAGATCGTCCGTGAGAAGGCCATGGTGGCCATGCGGGAGGAGGTGCCGCACTCCATCGCCGTCGTGGTCGACGAGATCACCGAGGGGCGCTCGAAGGGCGTGACCGCGGTGTTCGCCTCGATCTTCGTCGAGCGTGACAGCCAGAAGGGCATCGTCATCGGCCGGCAGGGCGCCGTGCTGGCCCAGATCGGCACCGACGCCCGTCCCGAGGTCGAGGCGCTCGTGGGCACGAAGGTCTACCTGGACCTGCGCGTCAAGCTGTCCAAGGAGTGGCAGCGCGACCCCAAGAAGCTGGACAAGCTGGGGTACTGACGGGTGGGGCCCAGACCATCTGGGCCCCCCGGAGGCACGCAAGATGGGTCCCGGGGCCCTGTGGCGGCCGCCGGTCCGCGGGCAGCCTGTCGTCCATGTCGCAGTCCACCATCAGGCCCTCGTCACTGACCGCGGTCCGCACCCCCGTCCTGGTCGGCGCCGGGGTGACGCTGGCGACCTGGGTCGCGATCGGCCTCCCCCTCGGTGTGGTCGCGGCCATGCGGCAGCCGGCGCTGCTGGAGGTGCTGAGCGCGATCATGTCCCTGCTGCCGGGCCTCGTCGGGGCCCACGTCGGGGCCCGACGGGCCGCACGCGTGCTGGATGACCGGCTGTCGCGGACGGTGCTGGGGGTTGCCGGGGCGTCCCTGCCCATCTCGGTGGCGGGGCTGCTGGTGCTGACGGGTGTCGACGAGTCGTCGGTGGCCCTCACGGTGGTGATCCCGTTCGTGGGCGCGCTGGTCGGCGGGTGGACCGGCGGCCGGGACCGCGCATGACCCTGCACCGACGGCTCAGGGGCGAGGACGGCCAGTCCACCGTCGAGTGGCTGGGTGTCGCCTTCGTCGTCACCGCGCTGATCCTCGCCCTGACTGCCCTCGCGTCGCCGATGGGCGATCGGGTCGGCGAGGCGTTCACCTGCCTGGTCAGCCGCGTCACCGGTGACGGGGCGGCGTGCGGGTCCACGGCGAGCAGCAGGCCGGGTGAGCCGGACTTCGCCTGCGTCACGTCCTCAACGACCGGGTCGGTGAACGGATCGGTCCGCGTCGCCGTCGTCGACCTCGGCGGCGGGCAGGCCTACATCAGGGAGGAGATGTCGGACGGCACGATCCGCGTGACGTTCATCGACAACGCCCAGCTGGGCGTCTCGCTGGCTGCGGGGGGAGGGCTGTCGGCCGACGTCAACGGGACCGGTGGCGGTGGCGCTGCCGCGGCGTCCGTCGGCGTCGCCATCACCGGCGGCACCGGGCAGACGGTGGTCTTCGATGACGCCGACGACGCCGACCAGTACATCCAGGACACCATCACCGACGAGGTGATCGACGCCCTGCCGCCGGTCGTGTCCGTCCCCGCCTCCGGCGTGCGGTGGATCATCGACCAGATCACCGGCCACCAGACACCGCAGGGGCAGGACGGCGGCTCGCAGGTGTCGGTCGGCATCGCCGGTGAGGCCGACGCCACCGGCGCGGCGGGCCCGGTCCGGCTGGACGGCGAGGCGCTCGCCCAGGCCGGTGCGACCGTCGTCCGCAACCCGGACGGGTCGACCGACGTCACGATCGCCGCGGGCGTCGCGGCGGACGGGACCGCGTCCGTCGTGGGCGGCGTGACCGGGTCGCTCGGGACCGCAGGATCCGTCACCATCTCGCTGGACGCCGACGGCAACCCGGTCGCCGTCACCGTCTCCGGTCAGGTCGACGGCTCGGTCGGCGCGGGCCTCGTCGGGCTGGACCAGATCGAGGGGCTGGACGAGTCGCTGGGTGCGCTGCTGGTCGAGACCGGGGGGCGGGGCACCGTCACCGCCACGCTGGACCTGACCGATCCCGCGCTCGACGGCGACGTGGACGTCGTCGTGGACCAGCTGCGCGGTGCCGCCGACGGGCACGGACTCGACGGGGTCGTCGACGCCGTCGGTGACCTGATGGGCGGCATGGCCGAGGCCGTGACGGTCACCGTCACCACCCACTCGATGGACACCGCCGGTACGGGCGTGGAGGGCAGCGTCAGCGCCGTCGTCGGCCTTGGCGGCGAGATCGAGGTCGACATGGTCACCCTGGAGCTCGACAGCGCCCACTACTGGGACCCGGCCCTCGGGGCGTTCGTGCCGTGGACCAGCTGCACGCGATGAGCAGCGACCGGATCCCGGGGCTAGGCTCGCGGCCCGTGACACGACGACTGCTCATGGTCCTCCTCGCCGTGCTGGTGACCGCCTGCGCCGGCGGTGCCGACACCCCCGAGGGCTTCACCCGGATCGACGGCGATGGGTTCAGCCTGGCCGTGCCCGAGGGCTGGCAGGTGACGGCGGAGGAGCCGGGACGGACCGGCCTGACCGGCCCCCGACAGCTGGAGGACGTGTTCGAGACGGCGATCGTCAAGGTCGACGAGACCTTCAGCGGCGACTTCGCGCTGGTCGCCGACGCCGTGATCGAGCCCATGCGGCTGGTCACCGTCGAGGACCTCGAGGAGGTCGAGGAGCGGCCGATCGAGGTCGCCGGCGCCGAGGAGGCGACCCTGGTCGAGATCACGTTCGCCTCCGAGGCCTTCGACGGCACCACGCGGCAGTACCTGCTGTTCGCGATCCCTGACGCCGACGGGCCGCTGGTGTTCATCCAGATGGGCGCCCCCGACCCGGTGTTCGACCGTGCCACGTTCGACGCGATCGCAGGCAGCCTCGAGCTGACGTGATCGACCTGTGGATCACGGCCTGCCTGGGCCTCGGGGGCGTGCTTGCCCTCCGGTGGGTCGTCGCGACACGTGGTGAGCTGGCCACGGCCGATCGGGAGCTTCGGTCGGTGACGTCGGCTGTGCACGGCGACGTGGTCGACATCACCGGGACCGTCACCGACGGGCCGGTGCTCGCCACTCCGCTGCGGGGCCTGCCGTGCGCCTTCTGGCACGTCCGCGCCATCACGATCTCCAGCACCCGCCGCACCGACATGACGCGCGTCGAGGCCGAGCGCACCTCCTCGGGCGTGTTCGCGGTGGAGTCCGACGGCGTCACGCTGCACCTGACCGGATCCCTGTGTCGGATGGGCACCGGCCTGGTCAAGGTGCACGGTGACCAGGGGTCATTCGCCCGCGACCTGTGGGTGGAGGGCGAGCGGATCGGGCTGCGGCCGATCGCCTACGGCGTCCGTCACGTCCAGGAGGGTGCCCTGCGGCCCGGCGACGTCGTCCACCTGCGCGGACAGCTGGACACCACCGTCTCACCCTGGCGGCTGGTGGCGGTCGACGGCGATCAGGGGGTGCAGGTCGACACGCTTCCGCGGGAGGTGCGTCGGCGTCGCCTCGTCGGGATCATGGCGGTCAACGCGCTGCTGGGCGTGGTGTTCCTCGGCATCGCGGTCGTACGGATCCTCTGAGGACGGCGCTCAGCCATGCGATGAAGATCATGTTGACTACATAGTCAGAAAGACTATGTTGGGCGCATGGCGGGTGCTCGGCGGATCGGTGTGGCGGTGGGGAAGTTCAACCCACCGCACCGCGGCCACCTGCACCTGGTCCGCACGGGGGCCGCGGCGGTCGACCACCTGTACGTGCTGCTGTGTGACCGCCCGGACCAGACCCTGGCGGCCGCGGACCGGGCGGCGTGGCTGCAGGACGCCAGTCCCGCCAACGTCACCGTGCTGGTGACCCCCGACGACCTTCCCGAGGCGAACGAGCCCTGGGCAGCGCGGGCCCTGCAGGTGCTGCCCGAGCCGCCCGACCTGGCGGTGACGTC
>JBFKGB010000192.1:0-6970 GCA_041633535.1 Euzebya sp.
GGCGGGTACGGGAGGAGGGGCTTGAGGTCATGGGCCTGCGCTTCAGGCGGGACCCGCTGTGCCCCGGTGCGCGGTTCGACCGGCTGGAGGAGGAGCTGGGCGACGGCTTCATCCGCGTCGAGCTGGACCCGGCCGACGCCAACCCGCGCGGACGTCCCCTCCCGCCGCACAGCGTGGTCACGACCGACTGCACCGACGTGGAGGGCGAGCCGACCCACCAGGCGCTCGAGCAGGTCCTGGACCTGTTCCGCCGACGTCTGGCCCCTGCGGTCGACGACCGGTAGCCGCGGCCCGGCGTCGGTTCAGCAACGTCCAGCCGGGTAGCACCGGCGCATGGCCTCCCCGACCTGGGCCCTGCCGTGGGCCGCCGCCGCGCTGCTGGTGTCGGGCCTGGTCCTGGTGACCGCCGGGGTCCGGCTGACCAAGGTCGTGGACACGCTGGCGGACCGGCTGGGCATCGGCGAGGCGCTCGCCGGCGCGGTGCTGCTCGGCGCCGCGACGTCCCTGCCCGGCCTGGTGACCACCGTCGTCGGTGCTGCCTCCGGCGACGCAGGCTTCGCCGTCTCGAACGCCATCGGCGGGATCGCGGCGCAGACCACGTTCCTGGCGATCGCCGACATGTCGTACCGACGCACCAACCTGGAGCACGCCGCCGCGTCGGTCCCCAACATGGTCCAGGCGCTGGTGCTGACCAGCCTGATCGGGGTCGTCCTGGCCGCCACCGGCAGTCCCGAGGTGACGGTCCTCGGCGTCCACCCCGCCACCGTCCTGCTGGTCGGGCTGTACGTCTACGGGCTGACCCTGGCCCGGCGTGCCCGGCAGGCCCCCATGTGGCAGCCGGCGCAGACCGAGGACACCGTCGTCGACGAGCCCGAGGAGGACGGCCCCGACGCCTCGACCCGCAGGCTGGGCATCGAGTTCGGCCTGCTCGCCCTGGTCGTCGGCGCGACGGGATGGGTCGTCGGGACCGCCGGGCTGTCGCTGGCGGCCGTGACCGGGCTGTCCGGGTCGCTGGTCGGTGCCCTGTTCACCAGCGTGATCACCTCGCTCCCCGAGCTGATCACGGTGGTCACCGCGGTCCGCATCGGCGCCCTGACGCTGGCGGTCAGCGACATCATCGGCGGCAACACCTTCGACGTGCTGTTCGTCGCCGCCGCCGACATCGCGCTGCGGGAGGGGTCGGTCTACCACCTGGCCGACACCCGTGCGGCGTTCCTGATGGCGCTGACCGTGGTGATGACCTCGGTGCTGTCCGCGGGGATGCTGGAGCGCGAGGAGCGACACATCGGCTTCGAGGGCGTGGGCATCCTCGCCCTGTACGCGGTGGGGGTCGCGTCCCTGATCGTGCTGGGCTGACGCCGACACCGGCGCCCTCGGCGCGTTCGGCGGGACGGCCTCCGGTACGTTCCTGTGATGACCGACATGTCCCGGGCCCCGATCGATCCCGTCGTCTGGACCCCTCCTCCGCACAGGGCGCTGGAGGGCGCGTTCGCCCGCAACGACCGGCTGTCGCGCGCGGAGGTGTGGGCGGTGCCCGGCGACGGTCCCGAGGACGTCGTCGTCGACACCGACGGGGTCGCGTGGACCGGCCTGTCCGACGGCTCGATCCTGGGGATCTCGGAGGGCGGGGACCTGATCCGCCGCATCTGTCGTACGGGCGGTCGGCCGCTGGGCATCGAGCTGCTCGGGGACGGGCGCCTGCTGGTGTGTGATGCCGACCGGGGGCTGCTGGCCGTCGACCGGGCCGACGGGGCCATCGAGGAGCTCGTGACCACCGTCGAGGGTGTGCCCATGCGGTTCTGCAACAACGCCGCGGTGGCCGCTGACGGGACGATCTGGTTCACCGACTCCTCACGCCGGTTCGGTATCCACCAGTACGAAGGGGACCTGCTGGAGCACTCCGGCACCGGGCGGCTGCTGCGCCGTGATCCAGCCGGCACGGTCGAGACGGTCCTGGACGGCCTGTACTTCGCCAACGGGGTGGCGCTGGCCCCCGATGAGGCGTTCGTCCTGGTCGCCGAGACCGGCATGTACCGCATCCGACGGCACTGGCTGATGGGCGATCGCGCGGGGACCACCGACACCTTCGCCGAGGTGCCGGGCTTCCCCGACAACCTGTCGACCGGACCGACGGGCACCTACTGGTGTGCGCTGGCCTCAGAGCGCAACCGGCTGGTCGACCTCCTCGCGCCCAAGGCCCCGATCCTGCGGAAGGCTGCGTGGGCCCTGCCCGACGCCCTGCAGCCCTCGCCCGCGTCCATGGCCCTGGTGGTCGGCTTCGACGCCGACGGCCGGGTCGTGCAGAACCTGCAGTCCCACGGCGACGACGCCTTCACCGTGGCCACGGGGATGCGCGAGCACGACGGGCACCTCTACGTGGGATCGCTGGTGTCCGGGGCGATCCTGCGGTACCCGCTGAGCTGACCGCCGGGGTATCAGGTGTCGGTACGCGGCGGGGGTCCGCCGGTCAGACCCAGGCGGATCGTCGCGTCCCGCTCCTCCTCGTCGACCAGACCCAGCCGTGACGCGCGGGCGCGCCACCGGTCACGGGCCAGGGCCTGCATGTCGTCGGTCTCGTCGGTCTCGTCGGTGATCTCAAGACCGAGGAGGGTCTCGATGATGTCCTCCATCGTGACGATCCCTGCCGTCCCGCCGTACTGGTCGACGACCAGCGCGATGTGCTCCCGGTCCTCGAGGAGCCGCTCGAAGACGTCCAGGACCGACTGGCCCTCGGGCACGGTCAGCAGGTCCCGTCGCAGCTCCGACAGCGGCGTGGTGTGTGCGTCGTCGGCGACCGACGTCAGCGCGTCGCTCAGCAGCACGTAGCCCGTGATGTGGTCCCGGCCCTCCGAGAAGACGGGGTACCGGGAGAAGGGACGGCTGGCCTCCATCACCTCCTGGGCGGTGGCGTCCTCGGGGAACGCCACCATGACGGTGCGGGGGGTCATGACGTCGGAGGCGGCGAGGCTCTCGAAGCGCAGGAGGCTCTTGAACAGCCCGGCCTCGCGGGCGCCGAACACACCCTCCTCCGCGCCGATGTCGGCCAGCGCGGCGAGCTCCTCGCGGCTGACGTCGCTCTTCTCCCTCCCACGGGTCAGCAGCCTCGCGAACCACTGCGACATGACGACCAGCGGGTACAGCAGGTAGATCAGGGGCTTCAGCATCCGGGCGACCAGGGGCGCAAGACCTCGCCAGAACACCGCACCCAGGGTCTTGGGGATGATCTCGCTGAGGACCAGGATCGCCAGCGTCAGGATGCCGGAGAACACGCCGATCGCCCCGCTGCCGAAGTAGGCGGCGGCCTGTGCACCGGCCCCAGCGGCACCGATCGTGTGTGCGACCGTGTTCAGCGTCAGGATCGCGGCCAGCGGTCGGTCCACGTCGTCCTTCAGCTCGCGCAGACGTGCTGCGGCCTGGGGCTTGGTGGGCTCGAGCGCACCGATGTAGGCCGGTGTGACGCTCAGCAGCACCGCCTCCATGATCGAGCAGAGGAACGACACGCCGATCGCCAGGGCGACGTAGACGAACAGGAGCGCCAGCGATCCGGTCGCGTCGGGGTCGGCGGACACGGCTGCGGCTGCGAGGAGTTCGATCACAGGATGAGCCTACCGATCAGGACACCCGGACCCCTAGCGTGTGGTGCCCGGTCGCGCCGTACGGGAAGGGCTGACGCGGGGTCGCGGACTGCACCGTGCCGTCGTGCGTCGTGCAGCGCACCGCGACCGTGTGCCGCCCGGGTCGGAGCCCAGGCGTTGCCCGCCACCGTCGCCAGGACCAGGCTCCCAGGTCCTCCGCCAGCTCCGCCGGCTGCCAGGGGCCGTCGTCGACGCGCAGCTCGACCGTCGCGACACCACCGTGGGCGGGAGCCCACGCCGTACCGACGAACGTGGTGTCCGCCGCCACGTCCAGCACGCCCTGCGGGGGCCGCGGCGGCATCCGCACCTGACCGGGGTGGTCGATGCGTGCCATCGGTGGGGGTACGACGGTCTGGCGCGGCCACCCACGGTCCACCCAGGTCGCCGTCACGCTGCCGCGCGGCACCACGGTCAGCCGCTGCAGCCACTTCGTGCCGTTGTACTGCCCGACCACGCCGGGGGTCAGCACGCGGGCGGGGAAGCCGTGCGCGGCCGGCAGCTCCCGGCCACCCATGCCGACGACGACCCAGGCCTGCCGGTCCACCACCTGCGGCAGGGGCATGACCTGGCGGTAGCCGTCGACGGCCTCCATGACCAGGTCGTGGCCGTCGAGGTCGTCGGGGAACGGGACGCCGGCGGCGGTGAAGACGTCGGCGACTGGCAGCCCGGTCCACCGCTGATGGCCCAGTCGGTCCCAGCCGAGACGGTTGTGGACGCAGATCAGCAGCGCATCGCGCTCATGGAGGTCCAGCGCGCGGATGCCGTCCAGCGACAGCTCGGTCGAGCGCCCGGCCGCGGACAGCTGCAACCGCCAGGTGTCCCGGTCGACAAGCGGTGGTCGCAGGTTGACGTCGGTGGCGTAGAAGTCCTCGATGTCGGTGAACAGCGGTTCCGCGTGGGGCCAGGTCTCGGCCCCGTCGGTTCGTGCTGGCAGCGGCTCGGTGGCCTCGACCGGGCGACGCTGTTCGTCCTGGGTGGCCCGGCGTCGGTCGAGCCGGCGGCGTCCTGCCGTGTAGGCGACCAGCCCGGCTGCGGCGGCCACGGCACCGGCAGGGCTGGGCATGATCGCTCGCGTGTCGTGCCGGTGCTGTGTCACAAGCCCGGCCACCAGCCCCGCGCCGGCGGCGGCGCCCGCGACGAGGGTCGCCCGCAGGAGGGGCTTGTCCGTCGTCCCGGTCAGCCGGACCGCCTGCTCGACGACGGGGAGCGGCGTCGTGTCGACGACGACGCGGCCGAGCCGGTCGACGACCGACCGGCCCACCACCGAGGCGGCAGCCTCGGCCAGTCCCGTGGCCAGGATGGCGGCGGCAGCGGCGTCAGGGTGGAAGCGCATCATGCCCCTGATCCTGCCCTGCGGCGTCCGTTCGCACCCCGTCGCGCAACGTCCACCGCGTGCGGACTGCCTGGTTGCCCGAGGCCCCTTGGTGGACCCTGGGGCGTAGGCGTACTGGTGGCTACGGATGTGCCCCAGGGGCGGTATGACGGGGTGGCGTGTGCGGGCTGTCTGGTTGCCCGGAGCCCCTTGGTGGACCCTGGGGCGTAGGCGTACTGGTGGCTACGGATATGGCCCAGGGCCCGTCGACAGGTGAGGGGGCAGGCGGTGGAGTGGTTGCACCACGGCCCCTCGGAAGGGGCTCGGCGCCGGACTGGCTGGCTCCCCGGCGGGTCGTCGGCGAACCGTCTAGTCCAGGGCCAACGGCAGGTGCAGGGCGTCCAGCGGGCGGCGTTCGCGGGGTGCCGTCTCACGCTGGGCCAGATCTGCTGGCGCCTCGTCGGCAGGAAGCGCCCGGCCGACGGCGACGACGACCTGGGGGACGATGGTGTCGTCGGCGACCAGCTGCGCGGCGGCGGCACGGTCGAACCCGCCCATCTGCCGGACCGACAGGCCCTCCGCGGTCGCCTGTACCGTCAGACTGGCGACGGCCTGGCCGGTGTCGTAGACGGCTGCACCCAGCGGTCGGCCGGTGTCGTCGACCGTCCGCGCCCCGACGAGCAGCAACGCGGACGCCGCCGGCGCCCAGGTCTGGTTGCCGGGCATCAGCGTGTCGACGATCGCTGCGTGGGCGGGCGTGCCGCGGTGGGCGACGGCGACCTTCCACGGTTGGGTGTTGGACGAGCTGGGGGTCCACCGGACGGCCTCCAGCAGCGCGGTGACCTGCTCGTCGGTCAGCCGGTGCTCGGGGTCGTAGGCCCGCGGGCTCCAACGCTGGGCGAGCAGCGGGTGGATCGGGACGCTGGTCGCGGCGGCTCGGGACACGGACGTGCTGACGGCTGACATGGGGGACCTCCGGGGCTGGTGACACCTGCAACGTGCCCGATCCGCGGGATGTTCCAACTCCAACCACTTCGCTCGCCCCGCCCTCTCGACCCACCCGGACCCTGGACCCGGTCCAGGGTGGACCCAGAGGCACCCCGCCGAGGGGGCCTCCACGCCCTCTGGGTCACCACGTGAGACGGCCGGCCGCCGTTCAGTGGGTTGAGAGGGCGGGAGGGGCCGGATGCAGGACCCGCCCGAGCCCGCGCGCGGTGAGGGCCGTGCGGACCCGGGCGGCCAGGTCGTGGCGCTGCCGGGCCTGGCTGCGCAGCACGTCGACGGCCTCCTCGGTGGTGCAGGTGGACAGGCGCAGCCGGTCGCCGGGACGCAGCTGGCCGAGGGTGTCAAGCGCCGCCGTCGTCGCGACGGCCACGACCGGGTAGCCGGCGGTCACCAGACGCCCGCGCAGCAGCACGACCACACCGCCGGAGTGCGTCACCTGCACCGCCCCGACCGGTACGCCCCGCGACAGGATCTCCCCCGACGCGCGCAGCGTGACGGGCGGGCCGTCCAGACGCAGACCGACGGTGTCGGAGTCGGGCATGACCGTGAACGTCCCGTCCAGACGGGCCCCCTCCAGCCGGTCCAGGTCCGGGCCCGGCGTCACGGCGACCACGGCGACGCCGTCGGCCGGGACGACAGGACGTCGTGCGCCCAGCCGGAACAGGGGGAGGACGTCACCGGGTACCCCGGCGTAGGCGGAGTGCAGGACCAGCCGGTCCCCGCCGTGCAGCCTGCGCCCGACGCCCAGCAGCGGGTCGGGGCCCACGCTGCCCAGCACCGTGGGGACGTCCAGGGTGCCGTTCAGCGCCAGGTAGGACCGCAGCCCGCCCAACGGCGCGGGGACCCCCACCGCACAGCCCGCCGGCACCGGCACCGGCTCCCACGTCGGCTGGGGATGCCCGTCGACCAGCACCGCCTCGGCCGCGCCCGTGACCGCGACCAGGGTGTCGGTGGTGCACCGGATGACCAGCTCGGAGCCGGTGACCTCGACCAGCGCGGCGCCCTGGGCGTTGCCGAC
>JBFKGB010000193.1:0-6962 GCA_041633535.1 Euzebya sp.
GGCGACGAGGGCGGCTTCGCCCCCGACCTGCCCTCGGTGACCGCGGCGCTGGAGCTGATCGGCCGGGCCGTCGAGAAGGCGGGCTACACGCTGGGCAGCGACATCGCGCTGGCCATGGACGTCGCGTCCACCGAGTTCTACGCCGACGGGACCTACACCCTTGAGGGTGAGGGCCGTTCGCTGTCCTCCGACCAGCTGGTCGAGGAGCTCGCCTCGCTGGTCGACCGCTTCCCGATCGTGTCGATCGAGGACGGCATGGCAGAGGACGACTGGGACGGCTGGAAGGCGCTGATGGACGCCGTCGGCGACCGGTGCCAGCTGGTCGGTGACGACCTGTTCGTCACCAACGTCGAGCGGATCCGTCGCGGCATCGCCGAGGGCTCGGCCAACAGCGTGCTGGTCAAGGTCAACCAGATCGGCTCGTTGACCGAGACGCTGCAGGCCATGGAGCTGGCACACCGCAACGGCTGGACCTGCATGGTCAGCCACCGGTCCGGCGAGACCGAGGACTCCACCATCGCCGACCTGGCGGTGGCGACCAACGCCGGGCAGATCAAGACCGGTGCACCCGCCCGCTCTGACCGCGTCGCGAAGTACAACCAGCTGCTGCGCATCGAGGCCGAGCTGGGCGACGCCGCCCGCTACGCCGGTGCCGCCGCGTTCAGGCAGCGCCGCTGACCGTGGCCCGCCCCGCCCGAGCCGACGGCCCCCGACCCGCATCGCGGTCGGGGTCGTCCTCGCGCGCCCGGTCCGCGTCGAGGTCCGGCCGGGCATCGCGCGCTCGGTCCACGCCGACGTCCCGGGGCGCATCGGTGCCCCGCAGCGCATCACGGCCCCGGTCTGCACCGACGCGTCGGGGTGCTCCGACGCCCGGACCGCGGCGTCGGCGTGCGGCCCGCGTCCAGCGCGACCGGCTGTACCTGGCCGGCATCGCCGTCCTGGTGATGGTGCTGGGCGTCATGGCCGTCGGCCCCTACGCCGACCTGACCGCGGCCCAGACCCGGGTCGCCGCGCTGGAGGGCGAGCAGGCCTCCCTGGAGGGCGCCGTCGAGGCGCTGCAGTCCGAGGCCGAGCGCCTGCAGGACCCCGCGGCGCTGGAGGAGCAGGCCCGCGAGCAGCTGGGCATGGCGCGGCCCGGCGAGATCCCCTACATCGTGACCAACCCGGCCGAGAAGCCTCCGGTGCCGGTGAACGCCAGCCCCACGATCCCGCCGGAGACCGCGCAGCCCTCCCTGGTGGACCGTCTGGTCGACTGGGTCCGCGGGTGGGGCAGCTGACGCCCCAGGGTCTGGTCCTGCACGACCGTCTGCTGGCCGACATGGATGCGGTCACCCTGCACCGGCTGCTGAAGCTGCGCTGCGAGGTGTTCGTCGTCGAGCAGGACTGCGTGTACGCCGACGTCGACGACCGTGACGCCGAGCCCCTGACCCGTCACGTGTGGCTGGCCACGCCCACCGGCGAGCCCGCGACCTACCTTCGCCGCCTGGCCGAGCCGGACGGCGCCACCCGGCTGGGTCGTGTCGTCACGGCGCCGGCCTGGCGCGGCCGTCGACTGGCTGCCCACCTGCTGACCACCGTCATGGCCGATGTCGACGGACCGGTGGTGCTGGACGCCCAGTCCCACCTGCGCGCCTTCTACGAGGGCCTGGGCCTGACCGTCAGCGGACCCGAGTTCATGGAGGACGGCATCCCCCACCTCCCCATGCGGCGCGACTAGCGAGCCACATCCACCATGGTGGATCCTGCTCACCCAGCCACCATGGTGGATCCTGCTCACCCCAGCCACCATGGTGGATCCTGCTCACCGGTGCGGGGCGCGGGGCACCGGTCACACTGGGCGGCATGACCGTCCCCGAGGTACCCGACCCCACACGCGACGCCCTGACGAAGGCGGGCGACGCCGGCTACGAGGCCCAGGCCACCCGACCGCTGATGGATGCCGAGGACCGTGAGCTGGCCCGTCAGATGATCGGGCGTCCGTTGCGCGGGCGCTCGGCCGTCGCGGTGCGCTGCGGCTGGGGGCTGCCGGCTGTCATGCGCGTGGACCCGGTCCTGGCCGGCGGCACGCCGTTCCCGACGACCTTCTGGCTGGCGTGCCCGCTGGCGAGCTCGCGCATCGGGACGCTCGAGTCCACCGGTGTCATGCAGGAGGACCTGACGCGACGGGTCCAGGACCCCGACGACCTGGCCCCCGCACACCAGGCGGCCGGCGGGCGCTACATCGCCTTCCGCAACGCCCTGGGTGACCGGGTCCCCGGCGACCCCGCCGCCGGTGGGATGCCCGACCGGGTGAAGTGCCTGCACACCCTCTACGGCCACCACCTGGCCACCGACGACAACCCCGTCGGCGCCTGGGTCGCCGAGCAGCTGGAGCCGCTGGCCTGCCCCGGTCCGTGCGCCACCGTGGAGACGCAGTGACCCGTGTCGCGGCCGTCGACATCGGCACCAACTCCTGCCGCCTGCTGATCGCGGACGTCGGCGGCGACGGGCGTCCGGCCACCGTCGACCGCCGGCTGACGATCACCCGGCTGGGCCAGGGGGTGGACGGCAGCGGCCGGCTGGCACCCGAGGCCGTCGCGCGGGTCCTCACGGCGGTGGCGGGCTACGCCGCGGCCTGGCAGCAGGCCGGCGCCACCACGGTCGGGATCGTCGCGACCAGCGCCACCCGGGACGCCGCCAACGGGACGGACCTGACCGATGCCCTGGCGCGCATCGCAGGGGTGCGACCCCGGGTCCTCACGGGGGACGAGGAGGCGCGGATGTCCTTCCGCGGAGCCACTGGCTGGCTGGCAGACCGTCAGGGTCCCATCGCGGTGGTCGACATCGGCGGCGGGTCCACGGAGGTCATCCTGGGCGACACGCAGCCGTCGGCCGCCACGTCACGACAGATCGGCAGCGTCAGGCTGACCGAGCGGGTCCTGACCGACGACCCCGCCACCCCCGCCCAGATCGCCGCGGCGGCCGACGTCGTCGACGCCGAGCTGGACGCGGTCGCGGCCGAGGTCGACCCGGCGCGTGCTGCGGTCCTCGTCGGGGTCGCCGGCACCGCGACGACCCTCGCCGCCCTGGACGCCGGTCTGGACGCCTACACCGACGGCGCGGTCCACGGTCGCACCATCGCGCGGGACGCCCTGTCGACCCTGACCGGACGGCTGCTGGCGATGCCCGCAGCCGACATCGCCGGGCTGGGGCCCGTGCAGGCGGGCCGGGAGGACGTCCTGGCCGCCGGCGCGCTGATCCTGGACCGTCTGGTCCAGCGGTTCGGCTTCGACGGGGTGCTGATCAGCGAACGGGACATCCTGGACGGGCTGGCCATGGAGCTCGGCGGGGCAGGGTGAGCGTCCCGGACCCGGGTGCGGAGCTCGTCGAGATCGTCGACGAGGACGGCGTGGTGCTGGAGGTCGTCACCAGACGCGAGATGCGGGCCCGTCCGCAGGCCCGGCACCGCTGCACCTACGTCGTCGTGGTGCGCACCGACGGCCGGGTCGTCGTGCACCAGCGAGCGGCCTGGAAGGACGTGTCGCCCTCGGCCTGGGACCTGGCCTTCGGTGGCGTGTGCGGGGTCGGCGAGTCCTGGGTCGTGTCGGCCACCCGCGAGCTGGAGGAGGAGGCCGGCCTGGTCGGCCTTGACCTGCTGGACCTGGGACCGGTGCGGTGGGGCGACGACCGGGTCGCCCTGCTGGGCCGGGTGTTCGTCACCGTGCACGACGGGCCGCTGGCCCCCGCCGACGGCGAGGTCGTCGCCCTCGACGAGGTACCGGTGGACCAGCTTGACGCCTGGATGGCGTCGCGGCCGCTGGTCGACGACACCCCCGTCGTGGTCCCGCCCCTGCTGCGGGACTGGTGGCGGTCCCGCTAGAGGAGGTCCAGCAGGGTCGACCAGCCGCCGTCCTGCGGCATGGCGATGGTGTGGTCCGTCCCGTGCGCCTCTGCGGCACCGCCCGTCACCGCCACCGACACCCCGGCCCAGTCCAGCATCTCCACGTCGTTGGCGCCGTCGCCGACGGCCATGACCTCGTCGGGACCCAGGCCGCGCGCGTCGCACCACCCCTGTATGCCGCTGACCTTGCTGACCCCCCGGGGCCCGGCCAGCAGGGTCCAGCCACCCATGACGTGGTCCGGGCCCGCCCAGCCCTGCGCGACCCCGACGATGGCCTCGCTGATGCGCGAGGACGCCCGGGCGTGCACGGGGTCGATGCCGCAGACCCCGAACCCGACCGCGCGGCCGGCCCTGATGGCCGGCTCGGGGTCCGACGCCGCCGGACGACCCAGGTTGCGCTGGTGGGCGTCGCTGGTCGCACACCCCTCACCGGTCAGGACGTCGACGTCGGCGTCGCAGACGTAGACGACCGGCTCCAGCCCCTCGGCCCGGAACGCGGACAGGACCGCCATGCCGTCGTCGGCGGTGAACCCCTCCCGGTGCCACTCCGCGCCCGAGGTCAGGTCGGCACCCACCGCGCCCGACAGCAGGACCGTCGGGCCCGCCAGCCCCAGCGGCGCCAACCCCTTGCGGGCCGAGGCGTACCGGCGCCCGGTCGCGAACAGCAGGTCGACGCCCTGCGCCCGCAGGGCGGTCACCGCCACCATCGTGGAAGGGTGCAGCGTCTCCTCACCCCACCAGAAGGTGCCGTCGAGGTCGCTGACGATGGCCCTGATCCGTGTCATCGCCGCCCGACGCTACCTGCGCACCGCTCCGGTGGTCAGGCGCACTCGCTCTCGCCCAGCTGCACCGCGAACCGCTGGGAGTTGCCCCAGTCGGTGTAGAAGTCGGGGTCCTCCTGCAGCGACGGCATCGAGTCGAACCGCTTGAGGTCGGCCTTCAGGCTCTTCGGGTCCACCCGTGCGACCCAGTCGGCGAACTGCTCGCCCAGGTCGCGCTCGGCGGAGTAGCGCTCGAGCAGCGCCACGGCCACGTCGGGGGCCCGGCGGGCCGGGACCTTCGCGACGTAGTGGCCGAACTTCGCGCCACCCTCCCCGATCCGGGCGCCGACGTAGACCCGGTAGCCGGGCGCCTCGTTGCCCTCGGGGTCCCGCCGCGCCATGCCGCTGAAGCCCAGGTCGGAGGTCGTGTGCTGGCCGCAGGAGTTCGGGCAGCCCGAGATGTTGATCCGCAGGTCCTCGATCTCGTGCAGACCGTTGGCCTCCAGCGCGTCGGTGACCGCCCCGGCCAGGCCGCGGGAGGCCGTGACCGCCAGGTTGCAGGTCTCCGCACCCGGGCAGGACACGATGTCGCCGGACCGCTCGGCACGGGCGGTGGCCATGCCCTCGGCGTGCAGCGTGGCGAACAGGGTGGGCACCTGCGCGGCGGTCAGGCCGACGAACAGCAGGTTCTGACGGATCGTGGTCCGCACCTGCACATCGGTGCCGAGCTGGCGCCACACCGTGGCCAGGGCCCGCATCTGGCCGCTGGTGAGGTCCCCCAGGTGGAACGTCGCGTACGCCCCGTACCCGACGCCGCCGTCCGCGGTGGCGTGGGCGAAGACGTTGGTGTCACGCCAGCGCTCGTAGGCCGCGACGGTGTCAGCCGACAGCCCGTCGGCCGCGGGCAGGGCCACGTGGGCCAGCGCACCGCCGTCGACCGCCGGGCGGACAGGCACCTCGATCGTCGGGTAGGTCCGCTCGCGCTCCAGCCGCAGCCGGACGGTCTCGACCTCGGCACGGAAGCGTTCGATGCCCCACTTGTTCAGCAGGAACTTCATGCGCGCACGGACCCGGTTCCGGCGCTCGCCGTGCTCGTCGAAGACCAGCAGGATGGCCTCGACGGTCGGCAGCAGCCGCGCGGGCGGCGTGAACGGCTCCAGCATGTCGGCCTCGCGCGGCGCCGACCCCAGGCCGCCGCCGACGAACAGGGTGAAGCCGGGGTTGCCGTCGGCGTCGACGCGACCCAGGAAGCCGATGTCGTGGATGCCCAGCTGGGCGTGGTCACGGGTCGAGCCGTCGAAGGCCATCTTGAACTTGCGCGGCAGGTCCTGCGTGGCGGGGTGCCGCAGGAAGTACCGCGTGACCGCCTCGGCCGCCGGGCGGGTGTCCACGACCTCGTCGGGGTCGATGCCGGCCAGGTGGGACTGCGTGATCGTCCGCACGCTGTTGCCGCAGCCCTCCCGGGTGGTCAGCCCGTCGTCGGCCAGGCGACGCAGCATCGCCGGGACCTCGTCGGTCTTCACGAAGTGCAGCTGGAAGTTCTGGCGCGTCGTCAGGTGGGCGAAGCCACGGGAGTGGCGGTCGGCCACGTCGGCGATGGCGTCCAGGTGGTCCGGCTCGATCAGCCCGCCCGGGATCTTGATCCGGATCATGTGGTCCTCGGAGTTGCGGATCCCGTAGGTCCCCATGTGCAGCCGCTTGCCACGGAAGGTGTCGTCGTCAATCTCACCGGCCCGCCAGGCGGCGATGGTGCGCTCGAACTCGTCGATCTCGGCGTGGTCGGCGTAGGTGTCGATGGCCATCGTGGGTCTCCTGCGTCTCATCCCCGGTGCGGGCTGGTCCTGTGGAAGGCTAGGAGCGCCGACGACCACCGGACACCCCGCCGAGGGTGACAACGGTGGTAACGCCGGTGTGAACAGTGCAAACCGATCCTCGCCCAAGGTGGACATCATGCTCGTCTGGTTCTCGTTGACGCCGATCGGCACCGGCAGCCCCAGCGTGTCCGCCGACATCGCCAGGGCGCTGGACGCGGTCCAGGCGACCGGCATCACGATGCGGACCGATCCGTCCGGCACGCTGCTGGAGGGGACCTGGGAGGAGTGCATGGCGGCCATGCGGGTGGCGGGCGACGCGGTGCTTGAGGAGGCGCAGCGCGTGTCGTTCGTGTGCAAGTTCGACATCCGCACCGACAAGCCGACCCAGGGCGCGCAGGACAAGCTGGACAGCCTGGCGGCCAAGCGGCGGTCCCGGCCGTGACCCACCGTCTGACCGTCGAGCGGGTCCGCGCAGGCCTGGACCGCATCCCCGCCGACGCCCTCGAC